>NZ_FRAH01000002.1 GCF_900142265.1 Anaerotignum lactatifermentans DSM 14214
ACTGGGGAATAATCATTGGAAACGATGACTAATACCGCATGTGGTCCTCGGAAGGCATCTTCTGAGGAAGAAAGGATTTATTCGGTACAGGATGGGCCCGCATCTGATTAGCTAGTTGGTGAGATAACAGCCCACCAAGGCGACGATCAGTAGCCGACCTGAGAGGGTGATCGGCCACATTGGGACTGAGACACGGCCCAAACTCCTACGGGAGGCAGCAGTGGGGAATATTGCACAATGGGCGAAAGCCTGATGCAGCAACGCCGCGTGAAGGATGAAGGGTTTCGGCTCGTAAACTTCTATCAATAGGGAAGAAAGAAATGACGGTACCTAAATAAGAAGCCCCGGCTAACTACGTGCCAGCAGCCGCGGTAATACGTAGGGGGCAAGCGTTATCCGGAATTACTGGGTGTAAAGGGAGCGTAGGCGGCATGGTAAGCCAGATGTGAAAGCCTTGGGCTTAACCCGAGGATTGCATTTGGAACTATCAAGCTAGAGTACAGGAGAGGAAAGCGGAATTCCTAGTGTAGCGGTGAAATGCGTAGATATTAGGAAGAACACCAGTGGCGAAGGCGGCTTTCTGGACTGAAACTGACGCTGAGGCTCGAAAGCGTGGGGAGCAAACAGGATTAGATACCCTGGTAGTCCACGCCGTAAACGATGAGTGCTAGGTGTCGGGGAGGAATCCTCGGTGCCGCAGCTAACGCAATAAGCACTCCACCTGGGGAGTACGACCGCAAGGTTGAAACTCAAAGGAATTGACGGGGGCCCGCACAAGCGGTGGAGCATGTGGTTTAATTCGAAGCAACGCGAAGA
The DNA here is from genome assembly GCF_900142265.1 of Anaerotignum lactatifermentans DSM 14214. GTDB lineage: Bacteria > Bacillota > Clostridia > Lachnospirales > Anaerotignaceae > Anaerotignum > Anaerotignum lactatifermentans. The sequence goes on from NZ_FRAH01000002.1 coordinate 817, forward strand.
ACCTTACCAAGGCTTGACATCCCGATGACCGTCCTAGAGATAGGACTTCTCTTCGGAGCATCGGTGACAGGTGGTGCATGGTTGTCGTCAGCTCGTGTCGTGAGATGTTGGGTTAAGTCCCGCAACGAGCGCAACCCTTATCTTCAGTAGCCATCATTCAGTTGGGCACTCTGGAGAGACTGCCGTGGATAACACGGAGGAAGGTGGGGATGACGTCAAATCATCATGCCCCTTATGTCTTGGGCTACACACGTGCTACAATGGCTGGTAACAAAGTGACGCGAAACGGCGACGTTAAGCAAATCACAAAAACCCAGTCCCAGTTCGGATTGTAGTCTGCAACTCGACTACATGAAGCTGGAATCGCTAGTAATCGCGAATCAGCATGTCGCGGTGAATACGTTCCCGGGCCTTGTACACACCGCCCGTCACACCATGGGAGTTGGAAGCACCCGAAGTCGGTGACCTAACCGTAAGGAAGGAGCCGCCGAAGGTGAAGCCAGTGACTGGGGTGAAGTCGTAACAAGGTAGCCGTATCGGAAGGTGCGGCTGGATCACCTCCTTTCTATGGAGTATAGGTTGAATTGTTTTTGCTGTTTGGTTTTGAAGGATACAGTCCTTCATAAAAAACTACACATC
>NZ_FRAH01000152.1 GCF_900142265.1 Anaerotignum lactatifermentans DSM 14214
ATCTGTGTCAGATTGGTGCTTCCGGTAGAAGAAAATGAAATCTGGATTGCTCTTCAGAAGGCAGAAATGGAATCGTTGGATGACTGCGAGATTTCAGATGTAGAGTGTGATGTGGAAGAAGCGCAAGAGTTTTTGTGTTCTTTGGAAATCAGCAGAGTCAATATTTTTGAACTGAACGTTTTTGCCGGTCTTCTTTCCGCATTGCCAGAAGATGAATTGATGCTTTATCGAGAGAAATTAAAAGATAAGCAGCCCAAAAGTCTCGAAGAAGCCATTTATGAGATTTGACGCAGGCAGAAAAAATTGCAAAGGAGGTGCAGCCGTTGAATGAAGTGATAAAACAAATGCAGAAAAGAATCATGGAAGGCATAGATCTTCCAGATAAAAAACAGCAAAATCAGTTAAGGAAAGATGTGGAACAAGCACTGCAGGAGAGTATCAAAGATTTAACAGAGCATGGCGGCGGACCAAAAGCAGAAGACAGGTTTTGGAAACGCTTGGAGAAGATCATTGCAGATGATCCAAGAAATCGTATTTTATACCTACAGTACCATGATTTCCATTCTTTCTGGCAGTATACGGAAAATTGGTACAGCTGTTATCCACCAAACTTGAGCGAGGAAGAAAGAGAAAGGTCACTTTGCGCTGTGGAGATAGAAAGACCAGACAGCGAAAAGTATGGAAGTTATCTCACAGCGTTTTTGCCATGCTCTTTGAAAGGGCTGAAAAAGTTCTTTGCGGATAACAGTGTTGATGCCAAAAGCTGCAGTATTGGTGAAATTTATTGCGGTTCTGAAACAACAAATGTATTGACTGAAAATTTTGAAAAACTGCCAAAAGAAGAAATGGATGTATTTCAGCTCAACGAGCTATTCTGCAGGTTTGATAAGCTGCCAGAGGAAATGCAGCGTGTATATGGCTTGACGCTTCCATTAAAAGAGCCGAGAACAGTAAAAGAAATGATCGACCTGATGGACCATCTTTCGGAAGTCTGTGTGGTAAACGGCATCCAAAATGAAAGGCAGTTAGGCGAGTTTTTGGTGGAAAATGAGCTTTTTGATGTTTCATTTCCCGATGAAGTTTTGCCATATCTGGATTACGCAAAAATCGGTAGGGAACATATGCAGACACATCAGGGGAAACTCATTCAAGGTGCGTATGTGGAAGATACTTCTGCTGATAATGTAAATCAATTCAGCCAAGAATCAAACGAAGAAAATGACCAAAGTGATGATTATGAAATGAAGCTGTAACAGGAAGGAGTGACAGAGATGGATAAAGGTTCATAGAAACGAGGCGATGAAATATGGTAAACAGTATGATTCCATGGATTGGTGGAAAACGATTGATGCGTGAGTTCCTTATTGCACGTTTCCCACCGCATTATGATAAATATGTAGAAGTATTCGGTGGTGCTGGTTGGGTGCTTTTCGCCAAAAAGCCGGAAAGGTTTGAGGTGTATAACGATGCCAATTCCAATCTGACCAATATGTTCCATGTAGTAAAGCATAAGCCCATGAGCTTTGTAAAAGAGCTTGGCTTTTTGCCGCTGAACAGCAGAGCAGAGTTTGATTTGATGCTGGACTGGCATAGAAAGCAAGATTTTTCACTGCCATATCAGACAGAAGAAATGGCACTGGCAAAGATTTATCTTTCCCCTATAGATTTT
>NZ_FRAH01000088.1 GCF_900142265.1 Anaerotignum lactatifermentans DSM 14214
AGCATTGCTGAAAGCCCTGTATCTGGCTACCTTTGAAGCCACAAAAAAATGGACAACCACCATCCGGAACTGGGGTCAGGTCTACGGAGAATTAAGTATTATGTATGAAGGACGGCTTCCAGAATAAAAAGAACAGATTGGTTAAAACAGGCAGAAAAGCCGCCTGTTATTGACATGCCATCTTTTGGATGGTATATATAAAACAAAGGTGGAGTGCTTCATTTCAAAGCATTCCACCCAGTCTTATCATAGAAGAATCTTATTTACAGACTTTTCTTCATACCCTCTTTCAAAGCATTCCACCCAGTCTTATCATAGAAGAATCTTATTTACAGACTTTTCTTCATACCCTCATGATATCCGCTTGGATCAACAAAGTTTACCACAATATCTGCTTGAAATGCTGCCGTTTTTTCATTATAGTAGCGAACAATATCATAATCTATGATTTCACAATTTTCATAAGAATTTTCTTCCAAAGTTTTTTTCATAGTTCTGCATCTGAAATGTCAGGTGTTTTGTTTTTGTCAATGTTCAGATTTTCAATATTTTTCCGATCTCCTGTACATTTGATTGTTTTTACAGATTCCTGCACGATGGTAAGTTGATAACCATAATTAGTCTTATAGTCACCCAGATAGTAATCAATATCCAGGTAATGGATAGAAGGTGTATTTGCGGAAGTATATTCTGTGATAACAAAATCGGAAATAGTAAATTTAGGATCTATATTTTCTTTTATATATTTTTCGATGGAATCATATTGTTTGGATTCTGGAACGTATATCAAATTGTTATCGTTGCATAGGATATCCTTTCCATTTTCGTTTATGATGGTATCTGTGGTTTCTGGTTTGCTTGTTTCGTCTGCTGTTGATGCATTGACGGATTTTTTATTGATTCGTATTGTATGGCTTTCCGAATCCCAAATGACTTCCAGATTTGTCAGAGCTGCAATATCCCTTATGGAGAAATAGGTATATCCGTTGATATGATAACAAGACAAAACTTCTTCGACTCCATCTACAATAACTGTTTGCTGTGTCAAAGTGATTTGAAGGGGAGAAGTATCTTTTGTTACTTCATTTTTCGTAGTATTTAGATTATGTTCTTCCAAAGACAAAAGAACTACTTTGTTTATATGATCCCATTGGATTTTAAAATCGAATGCTTCGGCAATATCACGCAGTTTTATGTATGTTCTGTCATCGATTAAATAAGTAGAGATATTATTTAAAGATTCTGTTCCGCTTTCTGTTTTTGTTACGATCGGATACTTATTGGTAATTATGCTGGATGTCTTTGCAAAAGCTGATATAGGACAGCAAATTTGGACTGCAATCATACAGCCGGCAGCAAGCTTATATAATCTTTGATGGAAATGCCTGTTCATGATCATCACCTCTTGCTTGTATGCAAACCGCTATTTTCTTATTTCTATTATAACTGAATTTCTAATAAAAATCTCAACATTCTAAGCATTTTGTTTATTACGATGCTGATAAATTATACCCTGATGTACAAAATACTTGTATGCCTTTGAAACAGTATGTAAAATGAAACTATGGAAAAGATAATTTGTTTTATGGCTGAAGGCAGAGGATTCATGAAAATAGCTTGATGAAACAAACGAGAATATCAATTAGGAAGACTTCTTTCTTCTATGCAGAAAGAATTGGATGGTGTTAGGAAAATTATACTAGACTGCGCGGAACCTGAAAAATCGGATTCTTTAGATAAGTTTTGACTGAAAGGATGATAGATCTTGGAACAGAGGATGCAGGAGGAACAGCTTGAAAAAATGCGTTTAAAAGCAAAGAATTTGGAGAAAGTTGTTGTCGTTTTATCTGTTGTCATGCTGCTTGTTTATATAGCAATTGGCTATTTGCTGGCGACTCAAGAAAATGGAATAGGTACCCTTTCTGGCATGAAAGCGGTTATTTTTATTGCGGAAATCATTTTTGTGGTAGCAGTTGTGGCAGTAGGAACAGGTTTGCTCTTATGGCTGATTATTGTAAAACATGCTTATGATAAGTTCAATTTAAGTTTTAAATCAAAGTATGTACAGCAAGTCATTAGTTCCATAGAAGGTTTTGAAAAACTTCAATATGTGCCAAAAGGCGGCTTTACATGGGATGATGTCAGAAACGCGGCAGCTGTAAATTCCGGTGATAAAAGATATTATGACAGTGAAGATTTGCTCATGGGAGAATATGAAAACATCAGATTTCAGATAAGCGACGTGTGTACACGTAAGATGGTTCGTATGAGCAAAAAGAATCGTGTTGAAGAAATATTCAGTGGACAGATGATTTGTTTGGACCAATTTGATGACACAAAGAGAAGCAATGGACATATTCAGATCTTTGAGAAAAAATTTATGTCCAACATGGTTGGTTGGAAGGCTGAAAATGAAATCCACACGGAGAATGAGATATTTAATAGCCGTTTCAGTGTATTCGCCTATGATGAGCATAATGCATATTACATTTTGACGCCGCAGCGTATAGAAAAAATCATGCATTTTGCAGATGTCATGAATGGGCAAGTATCCTTTGTATTTCGGGATGAAAAGTTATTTGTGGCAGTCAGACGAGACAGTATGTTTGATGCAAGTATGGATGAACCTGTTTCAAAGCAAACAAAGAATATTATAGAAGATGCGGAATTTATTCAAATGGCAAAGGAAATTCTCATTGCTTCATAATCGAATTGTTTTTTCAAAATAATAGCAGATAGAAAATATAAAAGGGTGGGGGTCTATGAAATATTTTTTAGTGGCACTAATGCCTGCACTGATACCAATTGTGCTGTCGCTGGTTTTTGTTCTGGTTCTTCGTTCTATTTGTATTCGTATCCAAAGACCAAGGGAACAAAGAGGCGATACATATACACCATTATCACCAACGCTGCAATGGATGAATACAGCCGGTTCTATACTGCTGGCGACCAACGAAGGTAATTTCCGTTATATGGCAGGTATTTACTATCCAGGCAATGAAAATAAACCTGAAATTGTTGATTCTATAAAAAGATCTCTTTGGGATTATTGGGGTATACAGGGGCATGAAAGTGCTATGGATGCAATGACGCGTTTGGTTCATTCCGGTATGCGGGTATGGTATGGGGAGGAAATGGCAAAGTTGGAAATAATCTATCATGGCTATTCTGAAGAAGAATTGATTGAAGCAGCCAAACTGGAAAATCCAAAAGCCGATGAAGACAGTTTTCTTCCCAAAATGATGATGGCTTACAGAAGATATGGTGAAAATGCATTGCTTGGCTGGGATATGGGGCGTGCCGCGTATATCTTACAGTGGTGTTACTTTGTGGGCTATGTTTCTATGGAAGAGGTTCTGGAGATTGGTGTAGAGGCTGGGAAAAAGGCGCAGCAATACTTTCAGAATTGGGAAGAAATGATGGAAAGTTATCTTCTGGGCGGACAATTCTGGCAGAGAGAAGATGCTTCAGATCCTAACTCCATGACAGCAAAACGCTGGAAGATATATGAGGCGCTTTGGAAAGGACAAAAGCCATACAAAATGATTCCGTATACAACCATTCCATTTGATACCCCTCTATCTAAAGAGATTATGACAGACAAATATGGGATTATGCCAGCGTATCAGAAACATTATAAAACAGAAAACAGTTAAAACGGGCAGGTGAAAAGTCATGGCGATGATTGAACAAAATATCAGTGGTGTCAAACTGGAAAAGCTACGTCAAAAAGCGGTGAAGAAAACAAAGTTTTTGAAAAAAATGCCGAAGGTCGTTTTTGTTGTTTGTTTGCTTCTTGCCATGTTAAAGCCAAGAAATATCGGACTTTTTTTGATTTTGACCAGTGGGGAAGGTCTGGATTTTGGAACCATAGGCATTGGAATCATCATGATTTTAGGAGAGATTTTGTTGGCATTTTGCATAGCGGCAGCGGCTATGGGGTTTTATCTATTGTTGTCATGGAAAAAAACGTACAATGAATTTAACGATAATTATAAAAACAAGTACGCCTTACTGAAGATCAGAGAAGTTCCTGGATTTTCTAATTTAAAATATGCTGCAAAACAGGGCATCTCATTTGATGAGCTGACGAAAGTCGGTCTGTTGCCGGGACAGGCAAAATCATTTTATGAATCAGGCGATTATTTTGAAGGAGCCTATGAGGGAATCCGCTTTCGTGCAAGCAGCGTGAAAACTTATGAACCTGATAATTCCACATTGACGGTATTTGATGGACAGGTAATTGTTTTTTCAGCATTCCATGCATTTAAAACCAGTGAAACCGCTATTCAGATTTTCCCAAAGAAACAAAGTGGGAAGATGAAAGGATTGACCCTTCGGGAAAAAGTAGAAACAGAGAATGAAGCATTTAATAGCATGTTTTCTGTGTGTGCTGAAAATGGACACAATGCGTTTTACATTCTGACACCGCAAGTCCTAGAAGATATTCTGGAATTTGCGAAAATCATCCAAAATCATGTTTACATTGTATTTTCTGACCAATCTATGTATTTGGGATGCGAGCAAATGCAAAATCCCTTTAATGCTATTGTAGATCTGCCCATAGAAGAACAAAGCAAGAACATCGTTATGGCAACAGAAGTTATACGAAAAGCAAAAGAAATGCTGATACATATAGAGAACCAATCAGGAAAGGAATGATTTTATGTATACATTTTTTTGTGACTTTGCTTCATTGAGCAGAAAGGATGCTGGAGATTGGGTATCCAATTGCAGCAAGCTGGCAGATGAGGCATTTCTAAACAGCAGTAATCAAACAAGGCTTTTGGGGAACCTCCTTGTGTTGGAACAATATATGCATACACTGGAGCAAGGACTGCAGGAAAATGGAGAGGAACCGCTTCCTATTACCTATCAGTCCATACAGATGCTTTGGGACTATTTAGATGGAAAGATAAAACCCTCCGATTTTGCAGACTTTGCCAATGCTCTTTATGCCTGCGTTCTGGAGTTTATGGTTGGTCAAGAATTAACAGAGGAGCAGGCTGCGTTTTATGACAATCATTTTCCAGAAGGTAATGATAATCTGGTACAGTGGGAGATCTTGTGCTGGGCTTCTTTTTTGATGTTGGAGCTGTTGTCCATTTATGGAGAACGTCTTGACTTTGATGAGTTTGAAAGCTGTGATGCTGTTGATTTTGTAGAAATTGATGAGATGCTGAATGGGCTGAATGATGCCTGCATAGACTTTGCAGGGGTGGAATGTCCTTCTTCTTATGCGAAAGATGTTATAAAAGCAATGGAAGATGTGTATGAAACGCCGCTGTTCCAGTCTATCGTGCTCCAAATTCAAAAAGGGCTGAAAGATGCACTGAAAGCGGCACCGGATGATTATGCAAAACTGAGAGCGGAATACCAACAGTATTCCATTGTCCCGCAGGAATTTTCAGCGGATTTGATGGAATACTAAGGGGAAATATTATTTCAGAAAGGTCTAACTGATTTATGTGAATCAGGAGGACCTTTTTCTTTTATAAATCGAATTTGGTGATAGTGTGATTTCGTGAAATTACTATACATTACGAAAAAATTGTGCTATACTTTCTTCTGCATTTATATAATCGGCAGTTTGAAATGTATGTTTCATCTGCCGGACTGGTTCGTGAACTTCCCAGTATAAAAAACCAAGTATCTCAATCTCGCATTCGGGTATTCCCGTTTCTGCGGGAACCGATGCGAAAAACAGAATCGGAAAGGAGATTGGAGAATGAATGCAAAAAAAGTAATAATTGATTGTGATCCCGGCATAGATGATGTGCTGGCGCTGCTGTTAGCACTGCGGTCGCCGGAACTGGATGTGTTGGGAATCACGGTGGTGTGCGGAAATGTTCCGACAACGCAGGGGGCAGAAAATGCCTTGAAAGTTCTATCACTATTGGATCGGCTGGATGTGCCCGTGTATCTGGGGGAAACAAAACCTCTTGTGCGAGATTATGTGGACGCTACAGATACCCATGGTGCAGATGGACTTGGCGAAAGTTTTCTGCCGAATGTGACAGATGTGCGCCCCAAAGAAGGTGCTATTCAATTTCTGGCACAGACACTGTCAGAACAGAAAGATGTATCTATCATTGCCCTGGGTCCTCTCACAAACATTGCACGACTGATTCAGGATTATCCTGCGTGCCTTGAGGGGCTGAGTGAACTGGTGACAATGGGCGGTAGCTACAAAAGTCATGGGAATTGTTCCCCGGTAGCGGAATACAATTACTGGTGTGACCCTGATGCGGCAAAGGTGGTATATGAAGCCTTTGAAAGCCATCCGGCTTTGCGTCAGAAACAGATTCAAATGATTGGTTTGGATGTGACCAGAGAAATTGTATTGACACCCAATCTGGTTGAGTATATGACCTGTTTGTCTCAGGAAATCGGAAACTTTATTCGCAATATTACACGTTTTTATTTTGACTTCCATTGGAAACAGGAAGGTGTCATTGGCTGTGTCATCAATGATCCCCTTGCAGTTGCTTATTGTATCGATCATAGCCTGTGCAAGGGATTTTCGGCTTATACCACAGTGGAAACAGCCGGAATATCATTGGGTCAGACAGTGGTAGACACCTATGATTTCTGGAAAAAAGAAAAAAACAGTCATATTTTAACTGAAACAGACCCTTATCGTTTCATGACCTTTTTCATTACCCATGTATTTGGTGCAGATGCGTCAGATGTACGACATTTTCTGCGACAAATTATGGTGGAAAACGCTGGCAAACGTGTTTGGATGCCAAAAGATGAAGAGGTACCTGTAGAAATGCTGAAAGGGGATGTTGTAAAATGAGAAAAATTACGGTTATGCAGATTTGTTTTTTGGGAATTGCTACAGCTTTGAATGTGGTGGGAGCCAATATCGCATTATTGCTCCGGCTTCCGATCTATTTGGATTCCTTGGGAACGGTTTTATCGGCAGTTATGCTAGGTCCTGTTTATGGTATGGTTCCGGGCATTCTAAGTGGTGTTATCAGTGGATGCACCAGTGATATTTACTCATTTTATTACATTCCTGTGCAAATGGTTGTGGGGGTTATGGCTGGTATTTTCTATCAGAAAATCAGACCAAACGGCAGACAATTTTGGAAAGTGTTATTGACAGCACTTTGTGTTTCACTGCCTGGTACCGTTGTCAGTTCTGTCATTACGGCAGCTGTTTTTGGCGGCATTACATCATCAGGTTCCAGTCTACTGGTGCAGCTTTTGCATGCAGGTGGACTTGGGATGACAGCCAGTGTTTGCGTTGTGCAGGCAATCACCGATTATTTGGATCGTATTGTCATTGTGTTCTGCACAGTGATGCTTTATGGCATGCTGCCCGCTTCTCTGAAACAAAAGGTACAGAAAGGAAATTCCCATGGAACGGTATAATGAAATTACAAACAAAAATCAACGGGAAATCGTGTTGCTTCAGGGACGCCCCTGTGCCTGGGGAAAATGCGTTTTCTGCGATTATATAGCGGATAATTCAAAAGACAAAGATGCGATGGTGCGCCTCAATCATGAAGTGCTTTCCCGTGTAACAGGAAAATATGGCGTATTGGAAGTCATCAATTCTGGAAGCTGTTTTGAACTTCCCGAAGAAACATTAGAAGAAATCCGGAATTTAATTCATGAAAAGAAGATTCAGAAATTGTTTTTCGAAGCCCATTGGATGTACCGGCATCAATTGCAGCGTATGCGAGAATATATGGGTATTCCCATTATTTTCAAAATTGGTGTGGAAACATTTGATTGGGATTTTCGGGAAAATTATCTGAATAAGCATGCTGACTTTACATCACCGGAAGAAGTCAGGGCATATTTTGAATCTCCTTGCTTGATGGTAGGCATCAAAGGGCAGACAAAAGAAATGATTGCCAGAGATATTGAACTTTTGAAAAAGTATTTCCCGCTGGGAACCGTCAATGTATTTACCAATAACAGTACATCAGTAAAACGGGACGAAGAATTAGTTGCATGGTTTATGGAAACATATCAATGGCTTTTGGACGATCCATCTGTGGAAGTCCTTTATGAAAAAACGGACTTTGGTGTTGGAGATTAAAGCATATCATTATTATATATAAAAAAGGCAGACAAGTAGCTTCCCATTAAGAAAATGTTGGTTTTCGTTTTATTGATTTTTTAAGGGGAATTACGACTGCTGTCTTCAGAAGAAAACCTACCAAATTATATCTCAGTAAAAATAAGAAAGCTGGAATCCTTTGTTTGATGAGGATTTCAGCTTTCTTTGTTTTCTTATGAAGATGCTCCTAAATTTGTCTGCCTTTTCTTTATGCGTTTGTTTCTGCAGGAGCTTCTGTTTCTTCCATACAGCGGCGGAAGAATTTCTTTTGATAGAACATGAAATAGATGATAAACAGTACTGCTGTAAAACCCCAGGAGATAGGGTAACTCATCAAAATGGTTGTAACGCTCAAATGGGTTCTTACAAAAATGAAGATCCACAAAATACGCAGTACGCAAACACCACCGCAAGTCATCAACATAGGAACGACCACGTTACCCATACCACGCAGGGAACTGGACAATATTTCGATGAAGATAAAGAGTGCATAGGATGGTGCGATAATGTGGATGATCTGCATGCCGATTTCGATAACTTCCTGGTCTGATGTGAAAAGACGCAGAAGATATGGACCAGCCAAAAGCATGACAGTTGTCAGCAGCAGAGAAGCAATCAAGTCCATGAGCAAACATACTTTGATGCTCTTTTTCATACGGTCAAATTTACGTGCGCCATAATTCTGACCAATGAATGTAATGATGGAAACGCTGAATGCACCGGAAATCATCCAATAGATTGCGTCAATTTTTGCAAAAGCTGTATGAGCTGCAACGGTTTCTGTACCCAGACTATTTAAAGATGTCTGGATGATGATATTGGAAATACCATACATAACAGACTGCAGTCCGGCAGGGAGTCCAATGGTGATGATGGCAATGAGCAAACTTTTGTAAAAACGAATCTTGTTTGGACGCAGCCGATAGATGTCTACAGACTTAGTCAATGAAAGAATGACCAGTAATGCACTGACAGCCTGAGAAATCACTGTTGCAAAGGCGGCACCTTTTACCCCCAATTTCAAATAAACAACAAAAAGAATATCCAAAAAGATGTTTAAAAAGCAGCAAACGATCAAAAAATAAAGGGGACGTTTGGAGTCGCCAACAGCACGCAGGATACCAGAGCCGATATTATAGACAAAAACAAAAATGATACCGGCGAAATAAATGCGCAGATACATGGTAGAACCTTCGATAACATCTGCAGGGGTATTCATCATTTTCAATAAGGATGGAGTTAATAAAATTCCCGCAATACCAGTCACAATACCGCCCACAATGGACAATGCAATGGCTGTATGAAGTGCATTATTCAGTTTGATTCGGTCTCTAGCGCCATAATAACGAGCAATGATGACAGTGGCACCGGATGCAAGACCAACGAAGAAGTTTACAACCAGGTTTACAATCTGCCCTGTAGAGCCGCCTACGGCAGCCAAAGCCTGTGTACCGACAAAACGACCTACGACAACGGTGTCTGCTGTGTTATATAATTGTTGAAACAATGTACCTAATAATATAGGAAAAAAGAAAAATAGCAGCTGTTTCCAAATAACGCCTTCTGTAATTTGATTTTTCGACATTGCTGTGACACGCATAACGGTTCTCCTTTACGAATAGCAAATTTTATTTACTAATGTAATACGAATTATCCTACAGAGCAATACTTTTTTCAGAAAAATACAATTGCGCTCTTGTGACTTTTTAGAAAAGTGCTATGATACAAATGAATGGAGGCGGAATATGTATGCAAACCATTGAACAAGCTCTGGAAAAATTATCCAAATCAAACTTCAGAAGTAAATTTTATCTAAAAGAAGCAGATTTTTCTTATATAGAACGAGTCGGTATGGAGAAAATTGCACAGCATGCCAAGGAATTTGTAAAAGAGCGATTGGCGCCGGCAAATCCCAAAAACGATGGGAAACAAACGCCTATGAAAGGGCATCCAATTTTCGTGGCACAACACGCTACAGCATGCTGTTGCAGGGGATGTTTAAACAAGTGGTATGGTGTGAAAATGGGTGTACCACTGTCAGAAGTGCAGCAGCAAAAGATTGTAAATTTATTGATGGCGTGGACAGAAAAACAAGTGAAACAGCACATGCATAATGTTTTTGTAAAAGAACAAGCAAATGAAAATATGAAATTGTGAAGGAAGAAATGTTATGATATAATGGATGGCGGATGAAGTACATTTGTGTGTAGTACAAGGAAAATACATTTATGATAAAGGAGTTTCTATGAGAGGAATTTACACATCAGTTATTGATATTCGAAGAAAAGTATTTACAGAAGTTGCTCGCCTTGCCTATGAAGGCGGCGATTATGCCAAAAAAATTGAACAGTTACCATTTAAAATTTTGCCTGGTGAATTGGCATCTTACAGAGAAAGCATTTTTCTGGAACGTGCTATCATTGGGGAACGGCTGCGTCTTGCCATTGGTCTGCCGGTGCGAACAGCAGCAGAGTCTGCCCCTGTTTCTGATGGGATCGAAGAAAGTGCCATTGCACGTAAGTATTACGATCCACCGCTGATTAATATCATCAAATTTGCTTGTCATGCGTGTCCAGAAAATAAAGTTTTGACAACCAATGGATGTCAGGGCTGTCTGGCGCATCCCTGTACAGAAGTATGCCCGAAAGATGCCATTCATATAGTCAATGGACGTTCTGTCATCGATCAGGATAAATGTATTCAGTGCGGCAGATGTATCGATGTATGTCCCTATAATGCGATTATCCACCAGAAGCGCCCTTGTGCGGCTGCCTGCGGTATTGATGCCATCAGTTCTGACCAGTATGGACGAGCAAAAATCGACTATGACAAATGTGTTTCCTGCGGGATGTGTCTGGTAAATTGTCCTTTTGGCGCTATTGTTGATAAAGGGCAGATTTTCCAAATGATTCAGGCTATGAAAGAAGGACATCGTGTATATGCGGCAGTAGCACCTGCCTTTGTGGGACAGTTTGGTCCTAAAGTAACGCCAGGAAAACTTCGTTCTGCGATGAAAGCCCTTGGTTTTACTGATGTTATTGAAGTTGCAGTGGGCGCTGACTTGTGTGCAACAGACGAAGCGAAAGACTTTATGGAAAATGTGCCCGATAAACTGCCTTTTATGGCAACATCCTGCTGCCCGGCTTGGTCAGTGATGGCGAAGAATCTTTTCCCAGAATTTAAAGACTGTGTTTCCATGACATTGACACCTATGGTACTGACAGGGCGTCTGATTAAGTTGAAAGATCCGGAGGCAAAAGTTGTTTTTATTGGTCCATGTGCAGCGAAAAAACTGGAAGCCAGCAGAAAAAGCGTGCGCAGTGACATTGACTTTGTACTGACATTTGAAGAAATGATGGGCGTTTTTGAAGCGAAAAACATTGATTTGGAAGCAATGGAAGAAGAAAAGGAAGTTTCTGAAGCAAGTCGTGACGGACGAAACTTTGCCATTGCAGGCGGTGTTGCAGAAGCCGTTGTAAATTGCATCAAAAAGATGTATCCAGATCAGGAAATCAAAGTGGAAAGCGCGCAAGGTCTGCGTGAGTGCAAAAAATTGATGACACTGGCAAAAGCAGGGAAATATAATGGTTACCTGCTGGAAGGAATGGCGTGTCCCGGCGGATGTGTAGCTGGTGCCGGCACCTTGCAGGCTATTAATAAGTCTACCATGGCAGTCAAACAATACGCAACCAGTGCGGACTATCAATACTGTTGTGATACGGATTATCTGAAAGATTTGGAAGAGTTAGGAAAATGATTTAAATATAGAAAGAAGTCAGAAAACCATTGAACTGAACCCAAAAAGTTAGACAATATTTTCAAATTAAAATTGTTTAAGAAGCCAGAAGGGCTTGTTGTCTGTAAATTGCAGAGGGTATGAAGAAAAGTCTGTAAATAAGATTCTTCTATGATGAGGGTATGAAGAAAAGTCTGTAAATAAGATTCTTCTATGATAAGACTGGGTGGAATGCTTTGAAAGAGGGTATGAAGAAAAGTCTGTAAATAAGATTCTTCTATGATAAGACTGGGTGGAATGCTTTGAAATGAAGCACTCCACCTTTGTTTTATATATACCATCCAAAAGATGGCATGTCAATAACAGGCGGCTTTTC
>NZ_FRAH01000013.1 GCF_900142265.1 Anaerotignum lactatifermentans DSM 14214
CAATGTACTAAGTGAAGGCATACAATCAATGATAATATAGTCATACCTATCTTTTATCAGTGATACATACTGCTTTAAAATCTGTTCCCTGCTCATAACATTAACTAAAGATACCTCTAAACCAGAAAGCTCGATATTGCCAGGCAAAATATCAATGCCTTCCTCATGGTGTAAAATTCCTTCTGTTGGCATAATTTCTTCTTCCTTGATTACTTTTCCAAGAATTGTTGCCAGAGATACTTCCAGCTGATCTGGCTGCGGATAACCCATACTGATTGTCAAGCTGCCTTGTGGATCGGCATCAATTAAAAGCACCTTCTTTCCTTCCTTTGCCAAACAAATGCCTAAATTAGCACAGGTAGTTGTTTTTCCTACGCCGCCTTTCTGATTTGCAACTGCAATAATCTTTCCCATAAAAATCCTCCTTTTTCCTGAGCAAATTTTATTCTTTTTTTGTTGTTGTTTTTTGTCTAAAAAAATATTATTTAATAGATATAAAAATAGCTTTAATTAGTAATACAAAATAATTCTCTATTTACAACAAAAAGTTGTTTTTTCTGAAAAGAGGTATGCTTATGGCTGCATTTAAAAATAATCGAGGTACTTGGACTGCAAAATTCTACTATACAGACTGGACGGGCAAAAGAAAGCAAAAGAAAAAAGAAGGATTTGTAACAAAAAAGAAGCCCTCCAATTTGAGAATGACTTCTTAAATAAATGCAAATCTACAGTTAACATTACCTTTCGTAACTTAGTTGAAAACTACATGGAAGATTGTAAAGTACATCTAAAACCTACAACTATGGAGAACAAAAAGTTTTTAATTCAAACGAAACTGATGCCTTATTTCTCTGATCTTCCAATTTGTGATATAGATATTTCAATGGTCCGCAAATGGCAAAATGAATTACTTTCTCATGAAAATGGATACTCACAAACGTATTTAAAAACAGTACATAATCAATTATCTGCAATTTTCAATTATGCTGTAAAGTATTATAGATTACCCAGCAATCCCGCTGCCACGTGCGGCTCAATGGGTAAGAAAAAGGCAGATACCATGCAGTTTTGGACACAGGAAGATTTTAATACTTTCATTTCATATCTTGAAGATCAAACACTATACTATGTAATATTTCACCTTTTCTTTTATAGCGGTATCAGAGAAGGAGAACTTCTCGCACTGACTCTTGACGATTTTGATTTTGAAAAAAACACTGTAAAAATTACAAAAAATTACGTGAAAATCGGGAATGAAGAAATCATTCAATCGCCAAAAACTCCCAAAAGTAAAAGAGTCATCACATTGCCGCAGGAAATTATGGACATGGTAAAAAA
This sequence comes from Anaerotignum lactatifermentans DSM 14214, assembly GCF_900142265.1. Taxonomy (GTDB): domain Bacteria; phylum Bacillota; class Clostridia; order Lachnospirales; family Anaerotignaceae; genus Anaerotignum; species Anaerotignum lactatifermentans. The sequence goes on from NZ_FRAH01000013.1 coordinate 1,339, forward strand.
TTATAGTGCAAAACTATATGGGTATTCACCATCAGAACGTCTGTTTTTTGTAAATAAACATGCCATCTTACGAAAGTTAAATAATATTTCCAAACTATCTGGTGTAAAAAAATACGTATACACGATTTGCGCCACCCGTATGTCAAGCACACGACAAAAAAATATAATTCTGAAAAGCAGAAAACCCAAGCTACCAAGATTGAGGATTTGATAGCCTGGGGTTTCTGTTTTTGTATCGTCAGTTATTCAAAGAGGTCATGGACCTTGTAAACAATCTCAATGCGGTTGTCGGGGAATACATATACCTTTTCAATCAGCAGATCGGTCAGCTCAGAGGTCAGCACATCTGCTTCTGCAATCGAGTGAACGATCTCTTGCCGGTTGCTTTGGCGGACCTGTTCTTCTCGCTTCAGTTTTGCCTGGGCGGTGACAGCAGCATAGGCATTTTTGACTTTCCGTATTTCTGCGTCATAAACTGCTTTCTCCGATTTATAAGCGTCCAGTTCGATCTGCCCCAGGAGATACCGTTCAAAGAGAGCTTGCTTCTGATCCCTCAAATCTTCTAACTGTTTCTCGTATTCGGAGCATTTAGCGGCGGTGGCGTCCAGGTGAAGGGTTCCGTCCTCATGTGCAGGCAGCAGGATTTCCAGCTGTTTTTTCAATGTGATAAGCACCGCTTCTTCCAGCCCGGCAGCATCCGCTCGTATAGTATGGCAGCGGCTGTTTGCATCGGCAGTCGAATGGCGGCACATATAAAACGGCTTCTTTTGCGCAATGCGGGAAAGTGCATGGTCACAGCAGCCACAATAAACCTTGCCTTTCAGTGGGTACGCCCTGGCTTTCCGGGCCGGTAAAGAAAACCGGCGCTGCACAGCTTGTACCTTTTCAAACAGCTCTTTCTCAATGATTGCCGGATGGTGGTCGGGAATAATGAACCATTTGTCACGGTCCTTCATGCGGCTCCGCGTACCACCCACTTCAATGACTGCCCGCCGTCCAATGACGTAGGAACCGATATAGCGTTCGTCCTCCAGGATGCGGAGAACCGTAGAACTGCTCCAGCGGCCACGAGAGCGTGAGACATCGTGGTACTGCTGCCCATGAGCGGCTTTATATTCTCCTGGGGTTGGGATGCCCCGCTTAAACAGTTCCCTGGTAATGGCTGCCGCTCCAATGCCAGTTGCCGCAAGCTGGAAAATGAGCTGTACCACCACAGCAGTTTCCGGGTTTGGCTCCATTCTGCCATCGGCGCTTTTGCGATACCCATACGGGCAAATCTTACTCTGATATTCTCCACGTTGCATTTTGGCGTATTTGGCACTTTTGGTTTTCATGGACATATCGCGGCTGTAATACTCGCTGATCAAATATTTGAAAGCCACATCCATCCCGCCGGTATCACCTTTGTGCTGATCGCTGTCGAAATCGTCATTGATGGAGATAAACCGGGTGTGAAACAATGGGAACACCCGCTCGATGAAGTAGCCGGTTTCGATGCTGTTTCGCCCAAACCGAGAAAAATCTTTTACAATGATGCAATCAATCTGATTGGCCCGCACCAATTCAATCAGCTCCTGGACTTTGGGACGCTCAAAATTTGTCCCGCTATATCCGTTGTCGATAAATTCCAGAACCTCTGCGTCAGTGGACTCCAGCATGGAAGAAACGAACTCGTTCAGCACAAGGTGCTGGTTCTCAATGCTCATGCTGTCGTATTTGTAATCCTCCAGGGAAAGACGGATATATAGGGCGATTACATATTTCTGCATTGGTTCAGCACCTCCTCGCAATGTTCAAATTCGCTTTGAAAACGGAAATGAACTGTAATCTGTTTCTCCCTGGAAACCTCCACACGTTCAATCAGCCGGTCAATCAGGGCTGCCGTCAGCTGGCGATCTTCCTTGATATGCTTTGCATCCTGGGACAGCATTTTATACTGTTCCAGCTGCCCGGCAATAATCGCAAGCCCCGCTTTCAGATGCTCGATTTCCTTGCTGACCGCCTCGATTTTGGCTTCGTACTTCTCTTTGAAGGCAAAATACTCGTCTTGTGACAGATGGTTCTGGATCAGACCCTCATACAATCCGCGCTGGTAGGTACGCAGCTGTTGGATTTCCTGTTTCCGGCTGGCAATTTTAGCCTGAATACTTTTCTGCTCCTCAGCTTCTTTGGAGAGGCTTTCCAGGCCGATTGAGTATTGCCCCAGCGTGGTATCAAGCTGCTCCTGTATCATATCGGCCAGGGCATCCAACAGCTCTTTTTCAAAGATAAACGTGCCAGGGCAAGCGCCTTTCTTGATGCGGTTGTTGCTGATGCAGTGGTAGACATATACATCCGGGGTCTTTTTGCGGACGCATTTTTGCCGGTGAAGGCTGTGCCCACAGTGGGCGCAGAAAATTTTCCCTCTCAGAAGATTGGGGGACCAGGAATGTATTTCCCTGTCCTTGGCCTGTTGTGCAGCATGGTCTAAGGCTTTTTGTACAGCATCGAACAGCTCTCTGCTCACAATGGCCTCATGCGTATCACGAACGACCGTCCATTCATCGGCGCTGGCCCTGACCTGTTTGTGGTCGATGACCTTGGAGACGCCCTGCACAAGATCGCCGGCATAAACGCCTGCCCGGAGAATTTTGGCAACCGTGCGCGTCTGCCAATTCCCATTTCCAATCAAATTCTCATGTGTAATCTCGCCCAGCCTTTTCTTATAGTGGCTTGGGGAGAGGACCCCAGCCTCGTTTAATCGAACTGCAATGGTGTTTAGGCCATCGCCTTCAGCGGCCCACTGAAACATAGTTTTGACCACCTCAGCCGCCACCGGGTCAACGATCAGTTGGTGGCAATCATCGGGGGCTTTCAAATATCCATAGGGTGTACGCCCGCCAACGTACTTGCCATCTTTCATTGCCTGCCGCTGCTGCGCTTTGATCTTTTTCGCTATATCCAGCGCATAGGCTTCGTTAATCATGTTCCGCAGAGGAATGATAATGCCATCATGGGCATGATCCGGGGAGGAAGAATCATAGCGGTCGTTTACAGCGATAAATCGAACCCCCTGTGTGGGAAAATACCGCTCGATATAGTAGCCAGTGTCAATGACATTCCGCCCCAGGCGGGAAAGATCTTTGACAATGACACAGTTGATAAGGCCCGCTTCAATATCGGAGAGCATCTGCTGGAAGCCGGGCCGGTGAAAATTCGTACCCGTTGCACCGTTGTCAATGTAGGTTTGAACCACGATGATTTCCGGGTTCTGCTCCAGATACCGGGCGATAATCAGCTGCTGGGTTTCAATAGAGGCAGTACGGGTATGCTTATCCTCAACGGAAAGCCGCACATAAACTCCGGCACGGCAAGTTGTATCTATCTCCGGCGCAGGAAGCACCGCAGTTTCTTTTCTGCTTTTTCTTGCCACAAATTATCCCACCTTTCTTTGGCTTGTTTGCTCCGCCAACTGAATCAGTTGAATGGCTTTCTGGTATTCATCCTGATATGTGAAGGTGATCTCCAGTTCCTTTTTCCCAATCACCTTGATACTCTGTATCATGTGAACCACAGCTTTGCGGTCAAGGGTCTCCATCGTGGAAAACTGCGTGAAATGGGAAATCCAACGGTTCCGCTCACTTCGGTTTTCCAACACATCGGACAGCTTATCTTTCAGCGTGCGGATCGCTTCTTTCGCATTTTCCGCAGCCCTTGTGTATTTGGCTTTATAATCGGTGTATTCTTCTTTGTCGATTGTGCCGGTAACCAGGTTTTCGTAAAGGCGGGCCTTAAACTCCAACGCCTGCGCCAACTGCCGCTCATTGGCTGCGATGTGGGAAGCGTATTCATTCGCCAGCGCCTGGTTGATGTTGCTCTGGTCGATGCCGTCCAGAATGGCTTGCAGGCAGGTCACATTGTCTATGTACCCCTTCAGGCTGTCTTTGACACACTCCACCAGATCGCTCTCCTTGAGCATCACAGGATTGGCACAGCCATGCTTTTTCCCGGTGGGGCAGTAATAATAGTGGTATTCCTTGCCTTTGACCCGGTTCGTTTTCCGCGTCATGCGCGCCCCGCAGCAGCCGCAGATCAAGATGCCGGAGAACAAATATACCGTATCTTTCTTTGGTGACGTGCGGGTATCCAGCCTGCGGATACGCTGAACAAGCTCGAAATCCTGCTTGGGAATCAGTGGCTCATGGGCGTCGGGAACGCGAATCCATTCAGAGGATGGCCGCTGCTCCATCTGTTTGATTTTATAGTGCGGCGTACCCTGTTTTCCCTGTACCAGTGTGCCAGTATAGGTTTCGTCCTGCAAAATGCGGATAACCGTCGTAGCAGACCATTTACAGTCCTCTTTGTCTGTGTATCCATGTTTGGCATAAGGGAAACCGTTGTTTTTCTTATAGGCCAGTGGCGACAGGACGCCCATCTCATTTAAGGTAGTGGCGATCCGCAGTGCGCTTGTCCCATCCAGACGCATACGGAAAATGTCCTGGACAACACGGGCCGCATACGGGTCTGGTACAAGCAGGTTTTTGTTTTCCTCTGACTTCATATAGCCGTAAACAGGGAAAGCCCCAACAAAATCTCCGTTCCGCCGCTTTATATCCAAAGAGGTACGGGTTTTGATGGAAATGTCCCGGCAGTAGGCTTCGTTCATAATGTTCTTGACGGATACGGTCAAGTCGTCCCCGCTGTTCTCATGGGCAGTGTCGATATTATCCGTGATGGCAATAAAGCGAACCCCATAAGCGGGAAACACCCGCCGCAGGTAGCGCCCGGTTTCGATGTATTCCCGCCCCAGGCGGGAAAGGTCTTTGACTATGACGCAGTTGATCTTGCCATCGGTAATATCCTGCATCATTTCCTTAAACGCCGGACGGTCAAAAATGATACCGCTGTAACCATCGTCGATTTTTTCGGATATGATTTCAATGTCCGGGTTCCGTTTAATAAAATTCTCAATCAGCTTTCGCTGATTGGTAACGCTGTCGCTCTCGCTGGAGCGGTCATCTGTGTAAGACAGACGAATGTAAGAGGTTGCCTGATATTTTGGCATGAAAAAGCACTCCTTTCCTCCCGGAAGCTCCCGCAAGAAAAGAGTGGTTTTTGAGGTTTTCAGTTTTCATCCTTTTCCAAGTCCATCGTAACATGGTCTTTGGAAAAAATCGAGGATGTCAGTCATCTCAAAATTCCTTGCAGGCATTCCTCCAATGTGACCCCGTTGTTGGCAAAAGCAGCGTTTACCACAAAATCGCCACAGCGGAAGCGATATGGATTTTTGATTTGGTGAAGAAAGGCTGCAATCCGTTCCTCTTTGGGTAGTGCCTTATCTACCGCAACTTCACGGATGTCAACCAATTCATCGGTTGTAGCTGGTGAACAGGCTTGCATCAACTGGCTCATAGGGATACTCCTTTCTTTGTGGTCGTGTTCAAAGTTACATGAATACGCTGGCAGCCGAAACTGCCAGCACATGGTATCTAACTTTGAAAGGCAACCCCCATCGGCGCTCATGCACCGATGGGGAATCGCCGCGAAATCAATTTGGTTATCACGCCACATTTGCCACGCATCCCTGACGCTGGGGACAGAACAGGTCTCCGCTGGCGCGGCTGTCATAACTCCGCAGCGTCGTTCATAGCGTGCGCCGCAGGGTTCCCCCCAAGTCTTTGGCGGGCCGTGAGGAAGTATCTTTAAGCCCCCGCGCAGTCATCGCGCCGGATGTGCCACCATCCGGGTCACAGGGACGTTGATCGCTCCGAAACAGCTTGTCCATCACCTCCTGGCTGCTCCATCTTCGCGGCGCCCTGCACTCGCTCATACGCGGGTTATGTACCTGTTCTGCCGTGTATTCAGTTGTCAAAGATCAGCGAAGGAAAAATCCCCTTCTTGCTAACCATGACAAAAACAGGCAGTTTGTCCTGCCTGTAATGCGATTTTTTTGAAAAATATTTTTGCCTTGCCGCTTCAATAAGAGCCGCGGGCGAGTCAAGCGTACAGCAAGCACAATAAAATAGGTACTATCGTACTCAAATACACCTTTTATAAGGTTCTTCCTGCAAGGAAATGGGCACGATAAAATATAAACAAGGAGACGATAGTGCCTATGGAACTGATAAAAGAGCTGGGACGAAGGATACAAAAAGCGCGTAAGGAAAAAGGACTGACGCAGCAGGAACTCGCAGATCTGAGCCACGTTTCTCTGAAGCACGTTCAAGGCTGCGAAAGAGGGGTGAAGAACCCTTCTTTTGAGGTCCTGCGCGCTTTTTGCAAAGTCTTGAATTTATCTTTGGATTCCCTGATGAATCTCGACCTGCCAGAAGATGAGCAAGCCGCCAACGATATGCGGCAGCTTTACCTTTCGTGCCCTCCGGCTGCCAGAAAAGTGCTGTTAAACTCGACCCGTGCGTTGGCTGATGAGCTGAAAGAGATGGTGCAGACGGCCGGAGTTGGCCCAGATGAACATTTAGAGGATAAGTAAGCCGGTGGAGGAATAAAAACCCCCACCGGCTTTCTTTTGCCGCTATGCGGCGGTCAGGTTATCGGGCTGTGTCCAGCAGACGCGCCAGCTTCTTCAGTCCGCGACGGATGCTCGCCCACACGCGGCGGCGGTCGGTGCCCTCGATCTGGGCGATCTCGGCCACCGTCATGCCCAGGTAAAACCGGGCGTAGATGCGCCGGGCCTGGATGGCGGGCAGCTTCATCAGCGCAGCATACACTTCTTCCCGTAGCTGTTTCTGCTCCAGAATTTCTTCCGGGGTGAGTGGCCGGTTGAGTGCATCGTTTTCAATGCCATCCTCCCGGTTCAAAGAATAATGAGCCTTATGCCGGTACTTCCGGCGTTCGTAGGCGGCATCGTCCTGCTCCTGGCCCCGGATCGCGGCCAGGACTTCCTCAGCCACGTCCACAAAGACATCGGTTTTATATGTATCGGGATACAGGTCCCGAAGATTGATCTTCTGCATGATGTACCTCCGTTTCAATTCACTGGTTGACGGGTGAACCGAAACGAAGGCGGCGGGCGGCACCGTTCGGGAAAATTCCCGAAAAAACGACAAGGAAAAGCGCCAGTTTCCGATGTACGGTGGCTGGCGCTTTTTATATGCGTCTTATAAGTCTTATGAACCAGCCACGATAGTGCCTGTTCATAAGCAGATGGGGGCCGGTTGGCGGCCAGGCTTTTTTTGGCAGGTAAATCCCTGCCGAATTATGTAGAAACCCTCTGTGCTTCACGGCGGCTCCCTCCGCGGGCCGCCGTGTCAGCGTGTAGTCGTCACTCCTTTGTCGAGAGCATAAGGAACGGCGGCCTTGATTTTGTCAAAGCCGCCGTAAGGTTGAGTATAGGGCATGGCGATTGCCTGCTGAACGACGGCTTTTTTCTTTTGCCGTCGTCCGGCAGGTAAAACTAATTATTTTGCTTTCCTGTTCAGCCCTTTCAGAATGAACAGTGCCAGAACAACACAGACCAGTAGAACGATGATACCAATGAAAACCTGAACCATGCTTGCATCGTAATAGCCGGAGATATTGAAAACGGCTGTCATGGGATATACCGTCTTTAGCTGGCTGGACATACTTGCGAACAGTCCGGCGAACGAATAAATTTCAGCAAATACCAGCGCCAGCCAGTAACCTTTTTTCATCCGGGCCACCAAAGCGATAATCGGAGAAATGGCAAAGAACACGCCGATCCCGTCCAGAAGATATGTTTTCAGGTTTCCCAAAACAAGACCAATGGAAAGAACTTCAAAGTGCAAAACGGCCTCAACGAGAAAGGTAATCGCAAAAAGCAGAAGATAGATTAAGACGCTGAACACCAGAGCAAGCATCATTTTGGAGAGTGTCAGCTTCACTTCATCCACGGGAATGAGCCGCAGGGATTTCAGGGTGTCCTCCTGTTCCTCTCGGCAGATCATATAGCTGCCCAGCAGGGCAATGACCGCAGGCAGCACATAAAAGGTGGCAAGGGATTGGGCCGCTGTCATAAACCATCCGGCCCCGTCGATATAGCGGCTTTCATAGAACGTGAACTGCCCCTGTGCAAAGACAATCAACGCCACCATAACTGTGGCAAACCCGGCAATCCACAAAATTTTGGAACGGCGGAGTTTCCGGCGCTCCGCCCAAAGTAAAAGCTCCATTTCAAATGCACCTCACTTTCTCTTTTTCAAAGCAGCCCCAGCCAGCAGGACAGAAGCAACGCCCCACACACCTATGCAGAGGAACGCCCCCGGAATGTTGAGGGGCTGGGTAATTACGACACCCGGAATATCCCGCATGACAATGGCGGTCATACTGGACAGTGGATGCAGGTACATATTCACCATTAAGAGGATAAAGCCGAGGAACGTATAAACCAGTGTCAGACAGACGGGAAGTATATAGCCTTTTTGCGCTGCGGCAACCGCCAGTACCGGCAGCATGGCAAAGGCGGTCAGCAGAGAGATTTCCATACACTTCCGCAGAAGATAAAGGACGCTCCCGCTGTCAAAGGCAATATAGCCGGACAGGACGCCAGTAAGGATGGACGCGGCTGCGGTAATCAGCATGAAGCAGGCCGAGTACACCAGCACCACAGCAAATTTACTGAAAAAGTACGCCATCTTATTGACTGGCACGATCCAGAGCTGTTTGAGCATATCATATTGGTTTTCGTTATACATCAGCATGGTACACAGCATCCCCAGCACCACCGGCAGGATAATCCACGGGGTATAGCTGAACGCCGTCCACTTGTAAAACTCGATGGGTTCCACGCCGGTTCCCTTAACACTTGCGAAGTAGAACACGGCGGCCAGCGGCATAAACAGAGCTGCCAGCAGCATGAGCCAGATAAACTTTCTCCGGCGCAGCTTTAGAAATTCAACCTGTATCAGTTTAAGCAATGCCCTCTCCCCCCGTAATCTGCTTGAAATAGTCCTCAAGGGTATCATTGCAGATTTGGGAGCTGATAACAGCCACATCCTGCACCACAAGGGCCTTGTTGATTGCCGCCATATCCAGTGCGGTGTCATAGAGCCGCAGGTTATGTTCGTCCTGCACCGCATAATCCGTCACATGGAACTGCCGTTCCAAAATCAGAGAGGCTTTGGGGACATCCGACACCTGAAGCTGGATGTATTTCCGATTTTTCTTTTCCAAATCCTCCATGCTGCTTTCTTCCAGCAGTACGCCGTGGTCGATGATGCCAATATCATCCGCCAGAAGTGCGATTTCGGAAAGAATGTGGCTGGAAATCAGGATGGTTTTGCCACGATCCACGCTTAAATCCTTGATAAAATTCCGCACTTCGGCAATGCCGATGGGGTCAAGCCCGTTGGTCGGTTCATCCAGGATCAAAAGCTCCGGGTCATGCAGGATGGCGTTGGCAATGCCGAGGCGCTGCTTCATACCGAGAGAATACTTGCTGAACAGCTTTTTGTCCCGGTAAGGAAGCCCCACGACTTCCAGTGCGTTCTTGACGGCGTTGGGCCGGGGCGTCCCGCGCAGCTTCGCAAAGATTTCAAGGTTTTCTGTGCCGGTCAGGTTCGGGTAAAAGCCGGGAGTTTCGATGATAGCCCCAATACGGGGATAAATGCGTTTCTCATGGCCTTTGATGTTCTGGCCGAACACATCCACTTCGCCGGAAGTGATTGGCGTAAGGCCCAAAATCATTTTCATAATGGTGGTCTTACCGGCTCCATTTCGGCCCAAAAGCCCGTAAATCCGGCCCGGCTTCACATGAATATCCACAGAACTGACGGCGGTTTGCTCGCCGTAAATCTTCGTCAGCTTTTTGGTTTCAATCACAAAGTCACTCATAAAGATGCCTCTCTTTCTTATTCTGCTTCATTTTTCCAAATGACATAGTTGTAAAGGCTGCCATCCGGGGAATAGTTGATGAACAATTTGAAATCGCCCTTTTCACAGGGAATGACAAATTCAACACGGATTTGGTCGGAGTGTTCCGGCACATAACAGGACACCTCCGGGGAAGCGTCCTCCGGCAGTCCGCCCAGCTTATCGGCTTCTTCCTCCCATGTTTCCTGTATCGCCTCCGCAGAAGTGTTGTCCTGTACGCCCTGCGGCAGCGCATTGAAGAAAGTTTCAAAATCTCCATCCATCATCTGGTTAAAGTATTCGGTTGCTTCCTCTGTAATGGCCTGCTGGTCGGGGGCCTCGCTGGAAGATGGGGCGGCCTGCTGGCAGGCGCAAAGTGAAAAAGTGAACAGAACACAGAGGAATAAACTAATCAATCGTTTCATAGGTCTTTCCTTTCAGTAAGATTGCTTTTTTAGAGCCACGACGGATGCGGCGGCAAATGCGGCACCAATCAGGAGCAGCGAACCGGCACAAACAAGCGGCGAAGTATTGGGTAAAACGCCTTGCATTAGGCTTTCTACCATAGCTGCGGCTGCTTCGGAAATATGGGGATAAATCCCCATCACGCTTGCCAGCGGGTGTATTCCCGTAAGGTAAGCCGGGGCAATGACTACGGGAACCAGATAAAGCAGCGTCATGCCAATAGGCAGGATATATCCTTTTGACAGCGTGGCAAGAAACACAATCGGAAGCATGGCTATGGGGATCAGAAGCCCGCCCGTCAGATACAAAAGGCCAGCATCCATCAGTGTTTGGGCGTTCAGGTCGGAAAATCCCCCGGCAATCAGCCCGCCGACAACACATAAAAGAAAGGTAATCAGGCACAGTCCCACGGACATCAGGATCACCACAGCGACTTTTGAAAAGTATAGCTGCGCTTTTGTGATAGGAATGATGAGCAGTTCTTTCAGCGTGTCGTTCTTGTGTTCGTCAAAAAATAAGGTTGTGGCGAACATTCCCAGCACAATCGGCAGGAACAGGCTGGACAGGTTCTTAAACGCCAAAGTGTAGAGGTCGCCAAAGCTATCCATGTAGGGGCTGCTCCTTGCAATGCTGCAAGCCCGCTCAATCGCAAATGCTCCAAACAGCAGCGTCAGAGCCAGAATACACCAGACAATCTTATTTCGCTTCCATTTCTGGATTTCAGTTGCAATGATCGTCATGCGGTTTCCTCCTTTCATGGTTCCCATTATAAAGGCCAAACCTTGCCATAACCTTGCCGAGAAAAAATTTTTTCAAAAAAAGCTCTGTGATTTCACAGAGCTTTCGGAAGTATGATGGTAAATGTTGTTCCAGCTTCAAGGATACTGTCTGCCGTGATGGTTCCTTTATGGACGCTTACCAGTTCCTTAGCAATGGAGAGGCCCAGCCCGTTCCCTTTGGCAGATCGGGAGTGGTCGCATTGATACATCCGCTCAAAGATATGGGGGAGATCAGCGGCGGAAATCCCTTTCCCGTTATCAGCCACTATGATTTTTGCCTGCTGCTCCGTTTCGGTCACGGTCAGGGTCACTTGTCTTGCGCCGCTGTGCGTCAGGATATTTTGCAGCAGGTTATTGAGAATACGGGTGTAGGCGGTAGGGTCAACCCTCGTCATGTATTCTGTTTCGGGTATCTCAATTTCATAGGTGAGATTGTGACTTTCCAGCAGCGGCACCCAGTCGGCCATGATGTCGCGGGAAAGCTCGTTCAGGTCGCAGACTTCAAAATGAAAAATCTGCTCCCCGGCATCCAGCTTCACCCATTCAAACAGGGCGGTCACAAAGTCTTTCAGGTGGTGGGCTTTTTCCATAGCTACCCGAATATATTCTTCCTGCTCGGCCCCTGTCACCATCTTGCTTTCCACGGCTTCCAAATAGCCCACCAGAGAGGCAAGCGGCGTTTTCACATCATGGGAAAGGCTTGTCATAAGCCGTTTATAAGCCTGCTCGGATTGCTTCTGCTGTATCAGTCGGGATTGGCTGCTCATAGCAATCTCGTTGATGTCATAGCAGATTTGTTTCGTCAGATCGCTTTCCCGCGCCAGTACACGGCGGTTCAAGTTCCCGTTCTTTATATCTGCCAGAGCGTCTTTGATAAGGGAAAGCTGGCCCCGGACGCGGTGAAGTTTTGCCAAAAGGTAACCGATTACCAGTAGGGCAATCAATAGGGCCAGCAGCAGATAAAGATTTAACTCCATGCTCATGCCTCCTTATTGAACCGATACCCCACACCCCGGACGGTTTGGATATAAAACGGCTGTTCTGGATTTGGCTCAATCTTCTTCCGTAGTTTACTGATAAAGGCCATGATATTGTTATCGTCAAAGTCGTATTCTTCCGTCCATACCTGCGTGTAAAGTTGCTTTTTTGTAAATACCCGTCCCTTATTGGACGCCAAAACCAGAAGCAAATCAAATTCCTTGCCGGTTAGCTCTACCGGGATATTTTGGACATTCACCGTCCGATTGACTTTATCAATCACCATATCTTTCAGAAGTATGGTGGCGGCCTCGTTCCCGGTCACGGGATTTAGGGTGGTGTAGCGCCGGATTAGGGAATTGACGCGGGCCATCAGCTCGTTAATGCTGAAAGGTTTTGTCAGGTAATCGTCCGCCCCCAGCCGCAAGCCGGAAACCTTATCTTCCTCGTCGCTTTTGGCAGTCAGCATCAGCACCGGCACATTATTTTTCTCCCGGATTTTCTGCAATACCTGAAAGCCGTCCATACCCGGCATCATCACATCCAGAATAATCAGGCAACAGGTGTCTTTGTTTTCTCCCAGCAGCCGTAAGCCCTCTAAACCGCCATGCGCCACCACCGCAGACAAGTTTTCCTGTTCCACGCATTTCTTCATCAAGGCACAAAGTTCCTTATCATCGTCTATAATCAAAACACTATTCATGTTTCAAAGCCCTCCCTTGCTTTGTCCTGCCGTCCACCGGCTTTTTAGCATCTTTGGGAATTAACCATAGTGTTGCCATTTTCACAGCGCCGGGAATACGGCCAGCTACGCAGTAGTAGTTTATTTGACGGGCAGAAATGCCCCATTTTTCGCCAGCTTCTTTCAAAGTCATGTATTCCATCTCGCATTCCTCCAATATATCCATTATATTTCTTGATCTCGAAGAATACAAGATACAAAGCGTGTCGGAATTATGAATTTAGGCAGAGGCCAAAGCCTCTGCCTAAAAACTAATTGTAAATCAGTTCGTCTTGAATAATTTCCTCTGCCTGCGCTTTCAGCGTGTTCATCAGCCCCACCCAGCGCATAGGGTCACGGGCTTTCAATTCCTCGGTGACGCCTGCCGCCTCCATCATGCGGGGCAGCATGGCGTCCATCCGTTCCCGCCCCGCCTTAGTAAAAGCCGATGGAGACAAATGCCCCACCGGCTTTCTTTTGCCGCTATGCAGCGGTCAGGTTATCGTGCCGTGTCCAGCAGGCGCGCCAGCTTCTTCAGCCCGCGCCGGATGCTCGCCCACACACGGCGGCGGTCGGTGCCCTCGATCTGGGCGATCTCGGCCACCGTCATGCCCAGGTAAAACCGGGCGTAGATGCGCCGGGCCTGGATGGCGGGCAGCTGCATCAGCGCAGCATACACTTCCTCCTGCAGCTGCTTCTGCTCCAGGACTTCCTCCGGGGTGAGCGGCCGGTTGATGGCATCGTTTTCAATGCCATCCTCCCGGTTCAGAGAGTAGTGGGCCTTGTGCCGGTACTTCCGACGCTCATAGGCCGCATCGCCCTGCTCCTGGCCCCGGATCGTGGCCAGGACTTCCTCGGTCACATCCACAAAGACATCGGTTTTATATGTATCGGGATACAGGTCCCGAAGATTGATCTTCTGCATAATGTACCTCCGTTTCAATTCACTGGTTGACGGGTGAACCGAAACGAAGGCGGTGGGCGGCACCGTTCGGGGAAATTCCCGAAAAAACGACAAGCAAAAGCGCCAGCTTCCGATGTACGGTGGCTGGCGCTTTTTATATGCGTCTTATAGGTCTTATGAACCAGCCACGATAGTGCCTGTTCATAAGCAGATGGGGGCCGGTTGACGGCCAGGCTTTTTTTGGCAGATAAATTCCTGCCGAATTATGTCGAAGCAGTTTTTGTTTCACGGCGACTCCCTCCTAAAGCCGCCGTAATCTTTAGCGTATGGTCGTCATTCCTTCGAAGGGTACAAAAGAGCGGCGGCCCTGAATTTCTTCAAAGCCGCCGGTACATGATAAAGGCATGGTAATTGCCTGCTGAACGACGGCTTTTTTTCTTTTGCCGTCGTCCGGCAGATGTTGATAAGAAATTTTCTAAAGTAGATTGCAATTATAATTCGTTGATTGTTTCAGTAATTGCCAAGTTGCGTATGCGTTTTGCCGGAGCGTAAACGGATATAACACATGAGAAAATGACCAGTAAAAGTATGATTGCAATCGAAGTAAAAGGAATCTTCCAAATACCACCAAAATGGGTAATAACAACCTTTACATAAATCAGATGGTGCAGCAGCAATCCAAGTACAACCCCGGCTACTGTGCCGCAAATAGAGTATGTAGCAGCTTCAGCAGCTATCATTTTTGTTACCTGTCTGCTTCCCATTCCAACCGCACGCATGACCCCATATTGCTTAATTCTTGCAGATACGCCCATTGAAACGCTGTTCATAATATTCAATATGGTAATAAGGGAAATAATCGCCAAAAAACTATACGCAGCAATTCGGAATACCCAATAAGAGCCACTTACTTCGCTGTTTTTCTCCCTGCTATCTGCAATTATATTTCCCTCTGCCAAATCGTAAATTTTATTTACTGCCATTTCGGACACATCTTTTTCCAATACAACGCCTACCATAGCGTAATCCTGTTCTCCTGTTAAGCGCGTATAAGTTTCTTCCGAACATACCACAACTGCTGAACCACTAACGCTTCCTACACCCTCGGACACAACGCACCCAATTTCAAGTTCTTCGTCTCCAATTTTAACCTTATCTCCGACATTCAAGGCGGTGTATTCACTATATACTGCCAACACATATTTGGAATTTCCATATATCTTTGACATATCTCCGCTGATAACGGATTTTTTGAAGCTGTCCATCATGGTATCCCCGTAGGAATATAGATCAACCGTTTCCGCATTTCCGTTAATTTCAGCAGGACATTCTATACTATACATCATGCCAAAAACAGACTCTATTCCTGGTATCTCCGAAATTTCTTCTGCCAAACTCGGGTCTATGGAATTCGAATCATCTTGACTTGCGATCGTAATGTCCGGAGTAAAATCACTCACCGACGGAAGCAGCTTATGAACAATATCAAGGCAGGCTGAGAATGTCAGAAAGAGCATAATCGTAAGTGCAAAGGAGCCTGTCATAAGGATTAAATTTTTCTTAGCTCCTGTTGCATGATGGATACCAAGAGAGGTTTCCACTTTGAGAAATTTGGTATTTGCTGCATGGACAATTTTTCCCGATACGCCTGTGTTACCAGATATTGCTGCCACAGGGGAAACCTTTGACGCCTGTTTAGCCGGTGATTGGGCTGCGATAAATACAGTGATAATACCGACGGCAGCTCCACAAAGGATACCGTTTATACTCACCGAAAACAGCGGCATATCTACCCATTCGCCTTTTACGATAAATTTTAATACCGCACACGATACCCAACAAGTTACTGTTCCCAATGCACAGCCAATAGGAATTGCGGTTTTACACCAATTCAACGCCTCAAGCCTAACAAAACGTACAATCTGCTGTTTGCTTGCACCAATACAGCGCATCATTCCAAAAAATTTTGTCCGTTGCGCCACATTGCTGTTCATACAGCTTGAAATCATAAAAATTCCTGCGATTAGAATGATAACAAAGCAAGCTACCGCTAAAGGATAAAGCGCATTTATACTTTCATTTGTACTTGCTCCCAACAGGCTCAAAACGGGTGTATTCTCACTGACATTTTCAGATGTGAGGGAATACTGCTCTTTTATATTGGCAATCGTTTTTTTCAAACCGTTCTCATTCTTAAAGCGAACATAAAATCGAGACATGGATTCCAACCCATTTAGGCTTCGCACTTCATCAAACGTGGCTCTGCACATATACATACAGGTCCCGTCAATAATATCGTTAAAATCCTCGTCATCTTCATAAAACCCTGATATAGTATAATTAAAATCTCCCGCAGGTGTATTCAAGATAATGTTGTCGCCTATCTGGAAGTTAAAGAGTTCCTTTGCGTCTGCACTAAGAGCAACTTCTTTTTCGTTTTGTGGATATGAGCCTTCCAACGGATATTTCATAATATCCGTAACATAAGTTTCCTCAATACCATACAGCACAGCATTTTTCCCATTGATATAATAACCCTGGTCTGCATTAACATTTATATCATCATACCAAGAAGAATACGCTACATCAGAGCTATCTATAATCTGTTTTGCTTCATCTTCGGACATATTTTGAAGAATAATGTGCCAATCGCCATGATTACTCCTCATTGCCATTGTTTGTCCATTTGTCCACATCTCTAACAAAGAAAAAATCGAGGTGACAAGAAAGACAGCAAGAATGATACAAATGCGTGTCATGCGGCTTTGCCGCCTATGCACCTTTGCAGAAATCGGGATCAAGCTCAGATAACTTTTCATTCCTTGCACCTCCCCAAATCCGTCACCACACCGTCCGACACCCGCAAAATGCGATCGGCGGTCTGGGCGATACTCTGACTGTGGGTAATCATAACGATGGTCTGCTCATATAGCCTGGAGGCTTCTTTCAGCAGAGCGATCACCTCACTGGTATTTTGGGTGTCCAGGTTGCCGGTTGGCTCGTCGGCCAGGATCAGGGCCGGGCGGGTAATCAGTGCGCGGCCTATCGCTACACGCTGCTGCTGGCCGCCGGAAAGCTGGCTGGGCAGATGGCGGCGGCGTTCTTTCAGGCCCAGCACCGTCAGCAGTTCTTCCAGATACTTTTTGTTTGGCTTCTGGTAGTCCAGCAGCACCGGGAAGATGATGTTCTGTTCTACCGTCAGCTCTGGGATCAGGTTGAAACTCTGGAAGATGAAGCCGATGTTTCGGCGGCGGAACACCGTCAGGTTACGCTCTTTCATCGAAAAAATATCTTTTCCGTCAATGAACACCTTCCCCGAAGTGGGAGTGTCCAGCGCGCCGATCATATTCAGCAGCGTACTTTTGCCGGAACCAGACTCACCGACAACCGCAACAAACTCACCTTTGGGGACGGAGAAGGTGGCGTCTTTCAAAGCATGAACCGTAGCCTCGCCGGTCCCGTATGTTTTTGAGATATTCTTAACTTCTAACAAATCCATATCGTGTAACACCTCTTTCTGTTTTGATGTAGAAAGAGTAACACGTCAATCCTACTGCATTATGACAAGAACCCTACAATTTTGTAGGAATTGCAGAAATAAAAGCAACGGCCTTGATGGTTATCTCAAAGCCGTTGCTTTTATGTATGACGCTATTTATTTTGTAATTGTCTTTGCCTGATCTTCGGTAATATAGTCGTACTTTACCATCTGTTTGACCACATATTTCTGCCGCTGCTCCGCCAAAGCGGGATTTTCTGTCAAGGAGTACACGGAGGGCGCATTGGGAATCCCCGCCATGAGGGTACACTCATAATCCGTCATCTCAATGGGAGATTCACTCAAATAACCTTCGCAGGCGTCACCAATGCCGTAATAGCCATCTCCAAAATAAATGGAATTGACATACAACTCCAGAATTTCCTCTTTCGTGTAAGCGCGTTCCAGCCGGAACGCCATAAACATTTCTGCTACCTTGCGAATAAAGCTCTTTTCCTGCGTGAAATACATATTTTTTGCAAGCTGTTGCGTAATTGTGCTGCCGCCTTCCCGCAGGCTCCAAGTGGTTAGGTTATTCCATGCGGCCCGTCCTATGGCAATCAGATCAATTCCAAAATGCTGTTCAAAACGATGATCCTCAACGGCCACAACGGCATTCAGATACATTTCAGGAAGTCCTGATAATTCCGTATAGCCCGGATCTGACTGAATTTCCTCTACTTTGCTTTCAAGACTTTGCTGGGTCAGCGCCGCCTGATACATCTGGTAGCCACGGCCAATCAACACACATCCTGCCATAACCGCTGCGGCAATTACCAGAAGCAACAGCCGCACAATGGTTTTTCTCAATGTCCTCATGGCGCGCTTTTCCCTATGTTTGTATCGGCTCATAACTGCCGTTACAGTTCGTTGATGGTTTCCGTCACCGAGATGGTTCGTATCCGTTTTGCCGGAGAATAAGCGGCAAGCACCGCCGCGGCAATGACAAACAGGACGATGACGGCCAGCGACCCGACAGGCAGGCTCCAGGACGCATAAGGGAATTGGTTTGTGATAAGGAAATCGTACATCATTTTGCTGAAGGGCAAGCCAATCGCGCAGCCAATGAAGCAGCCCCAAAAAGCATAGGTGAAGGCTTCTGCCAGAATCATCTTGGAAAGCTGGCGGCCATCCATGCCCACCGCCCGCATGGAACCATACTGCTTGATGCGGGCCGATACACTCATAGAGATGCTGTTCATGATGTTCATCACAGTAACCAGCGTGATAATACCAAGGAAAGCATAGACGCAGGCAACAAAGGCAAAATAGGTGCCGGATGTACGCTCGTCCCGCTTATCGTTCATGGTATAACCGTTTTCCTCCACGATCTGACGAATTGCGGCCACGTCCTCATCCGTCGCGCCGGAAGTTGTCTGAATCATAATCAGTGAATAGTCGGTGATACCAGTCAACCGGGTGAATGTCTCGCCAGATGTAATCAGCGTGATCTTCCCGCCAGTAAGGCCATCTCCGCTGAACGGGTCATATTTCAACAGCCCGGCAATCGTGAGCTGCTCGTTCCCTACAAGGATGGTATCACCTACGGCCCAGGAACTGTTCTGATCCCAGGTTGCAAGGACATACCCGCTGTCGCCATAGACCTTTGATAAGTCACTGCCCCAACGAAGCGTACCGTCTTTTTGGAGAGCCTTCAGGTCAAAATCGTCAAAGGAAACCAAATCCACAGTGCTGGAAAGGGTCGTGTCTCCGTCCAGGCCAGCAGCCACGTCGAAGCTGCTTCTGCGTCCGTAAACCTGTTTGACACCTTCCATATTTGTAAGTGTCTGCACCAGATCGCTGTCAATAGAATTAGCCCCATCGCTGCTTGAAATGTCAATATCAGAGGTGGCAGCCGATTGCGGCATCAGGTGATCGACAAAATCAATCAGGACAGAAAAGCTCAAAAACAGAATAATACTCAGGGCAAAGGAGCTAATCATTAAAAACAGGTTCTTCTTTGCGGCCACAGCATGATGAACCCCCAGCGTTGTTTCAATCCTGAGAAAGCCTGTATGGACGGCGTGGTGACCCGTTTTTACCTTTTCAGAATTTCCAGTAACCGCCGCAACGGGAGAAACCTTTGCGGCGTGTTTGGCCGGAGTCCTCGCTGCCAACAGGACGCTAATCACTCCAACCAAAATACCACTGACAATTCCAATGCCGCTGATACCAAACAGCGGAATGTTGGAGAATTCTTCCCCGACAAGAAATCGTAAGACAGCGCATAATACCCAGGAAGCCAAAATTCCCAAGACAAGGCCAATGGGAACGGCGGTTTTGCACCAGTTCAGGGCTTCCAGACGGACAAAGCGGATAATCTGCTGCTTACTCATGCCGATGCAGCGCATCATGCCAAAGAACTGCGTGCGCTGCGCCACACTGCTGTTCATGCTGCTGGAGATCATCAGTACCCCGGCAATCAGAACCAGCAGAAACATTACAACCGCCGTAACCATCAGCGTCTGTCCCATTACAGTGTCCACCAGACTGTCAACGAGCGAAAAATCACCATGTTTATCTGACAGCCTGGATTGTTCAATCCGAGCGCCCATTTCCGCCATGCTGAAAATAGCTGTGACCATAAACACGGCGAAAATGATGCAGAGCAGCGTCATGCGGTTTTGCCGCCGGTGAACCTTTGCAGAGATGGGGATCAGGCTCAAATAACTTCTCATTCCCGGCACCTCCCAAAATCCGTCACCACACCATCTGATACCTGCAAAATGCGGTCAGCGGTCTGGGCGATACTCTGACTATGGGTAATCATAACGATGGTCTGCTCATACAGCCTGGAGGCTTCTTTCAGCAGAGCGATGACCTCACTGGTATTTTGGGTGTCCAGGTTGCCGGTCGGCTCGTCGGCCAGAATCAGGGCCGGACGGGTAATCAGAGCGCGGCCTATCGCCACACGTTGCTGTTGGCCGCCGGAAAGCTGGCTGGGCAGATGATTGCGCCGCTCTTTCAGGCCCAGCACCGTCAGCAGTTCTTCCAGATACTTTTTGTTTGGCTTCTGGTAGTCCAGCAGCACTGGGAAGATGATGTTCTGTTCTACCGTCAGTTCCGGAATCAGATTAAAACTCTGGAAGATGAAGCCGATATTCCGTCGGCGGAATACCGTCAGGTTGCGTTCCTTCATCGAGAAAATGTCTTTACTGTCGATGAACACTTTGCCGGAAGTGGGAGTGTCCAGTGCGCCGATCATATTCAGCAGCGTACTTTTGCCGGAACCAGACTCACCGACAACTGCAACAAACTCACCTTTGGGGACGGAGAAGGTGGCGTCTTTCAAAGCATGAACCGTAGCCTCGCCGGTCCCGTATGTTTTTGAGATATTCTTAACTTCTAACAAATCCATATCGTGTAACACCTCTTTCTGTTTTGATGTAGAAAGAGTAGCACGTCAACCCTACTGCATTATGACTGGAATCCTACAGTTTTGTAGGATTCAGAAAATTGATGGTAAAGGTTGTCCCTACACCTAACGTACTATTCACCTCAATCGTTCCATTATGATCTTCTATAATCGCTTTCGCCAATGGCAATCCCAGACCAATTCCCTGGGTATCTTTTGAAAAACGGCTGCGGTAAAACCGCTTGAAAATGTGTGGCAAATCCTCCGGGTGGATACCGCTGCCATTATCGCTTACGATAATCTGCACCATAGAAGCGAAAGCCCGCCATGTAAGACGGATGGTAGCTCCCTCCTTAGTATGGTCAAAAGCATTTTTCACGATATTGCTGATTGCTTCGATCAGCCAAGTCTGGTCGCAGACAAGGGCGACTTCCTCATCCCCTGAAAGAACAAGAGTTTTTTCCTGCTGTTGTGCCTGATAGGCAAAATGCCTTTCGATATAGCCCATCATATCCGCAACATTTTGTGGCTGTTTATCCAATGTTATGGTTCCTGCGTCCAGTTTGGTAATTTTCAAAAGGTTTTGCACAAGACTTTCAATTCGATCCAACTCCTGCTCAGAGAGGGAGGCAAATTCTTTTAATTCCGAGCTGTTCTGCACCTCTTGCTGCATTAAACCATTATAAATGTTGAGGGCAGCCAATGGCGTTTTCAACTGATGGGAAATGTCTGAGATGGTATCCTTCAGAAAAGTTTTGGCACGCCCTTCGTTCTCAGCATGGGCGTTCAAAATCGTGACCAGAGAATTGACCTCATGGAACAGCCGGTACAGGTCACCCTCATCATCACACTCGATACGGGCATTCTGGTTCCCAGCTATGTATTCCCGAATCTGTGTGATGGCCTCATTCATGGTCTTGCTTTGATCTCGGAAATACCAATACAGAGCAGTGCAAATAATGAGCGCCATCAACAGGGCAGCGATTGCCACATAAAGGGCCGCGTTATTCAGTCCCAGGCAAATTGTGAGAACGGAAGCTGCGGTGAACACTGCCACCGATAGCAACACATACAGAAATAGCCGTTTAATTTTTCGATTGACCAGTATTTTCATGGCTCACCTCATCCCGTTGTGTTCCATTTATACCCCATACGTCGGACCGTCACAATCTTTTGAGGATCAGCAGGGTTATCTTCTACTTTTGTTCGGAGTCGCCGGATATACACAGTCAGAGTATTGTTATCAATGTATTTCTCATCACAATCCCAGAGCTTGCTCAGAATTTGCTCTGGAGAAAGAATGATGTTCGGGTTTTCCATAAACAGGCACAGTAACTTATATTCGCTGGCTGTTAAGTCAAGCGGTGTCCCGTTTTTAATAACCTTTTGCTTGAGAAGCTGAATCTGTATACCATTGGATTGCAGCTCTGTCTCAGCCTGTTCCTGATTAAAGTTTTCACTACGCCGCAGCAAGGCATTGATCCTGGAAAGGAACACAGCCAGTTTGAATGGTTTTGTCATATAGTCATCGCCGCCAATGTCAAGACCCATGATAATATCCGTTTCTTCGTCGGCAGCCGTCAAAAACATGATCGGCACTTTGGAGGACGCCCGGATTTTCCGGCACAGGTCAAAGCCTGATCCGTCCGGCAATGTCACATCCAAAATCACAAGATCATAGTTACCATTCGTCCACAACTGTTCAGCTTCAACGCTGGTACGCGCAATCGTCAGTTCATAGCCTTGCTTCTTGATTGCAAAGGACAGGCCGTTGATTAAACTCAAGTCATCCTCCACAAAGAAAATGTGCTTCATTTGTTTTCACCATCCTTACAGCGTGTGCTTTTGAATCTTCTGTCGGCGGGCTTTTGAGCGCCTTTGGGTATCAGCCAAACGGTTCCCATTTTTACTGCGCCGGGAATACGATCAGCCGCACAATAGTAGTTTATCCGTCGAGGGGTCACACCCCATTTTTTGCTTGCCTCTTTCAAAGTCATATAGTCCATGTTCATGCCTCCATAAAAGCCATTATAGTTCTTTTTCTCGAACAAAGCAAGAATACGGAGTTGCGCTGCAAAGTTATAGATAAAGGTTTGCAGAGTGACTGGCAAGCGATGCCTGTGGCTATCCAGATAGCCCCACGCGCTTGTTGAGGGAAGTCCCCCAAGCCCCCTTGGAACACAGATTTTCAATCTGTGGCTGCGCGTTCTTGCGAACGCTTTTGACCGCGACCAGCTCACCGCTGGCCGTGGTCTTTTTCTTTCTGTTGCGGTTCGGTCTGCTCCATCGCCAGGACCCGATCCACATTGTTCTTGACCGTCAGCAGCTCCCGCATGGCGGCGCGGGCCTGCCGGTACTCTCCATAAGCCTTTTTCTTGTCCGCCAGCAGCTGGGCGTACTCGGTCTGAAGCTCCTTGATGGTGGGCAGCTTCTTCACATTCAGCTCGTTGAAGGCTTCCTTGGCCGCCTGGTGCAGCAAGATTTCCTCCTCATGCTCCTGCCGGAATTTCTTTGAATATCCAGCCTTGCGATAGGCTACATAGGTCTCGCGGGTCTTGGCGTAGTTGACGATGTGGGTGCGCAGCACGGCAATCTCGGCCATGCGCTTCTCGGCGGCCTTGATCTGATCGGACAGCGCATTGTAACGGGCCGTCGCCTCTGCTGTTTTTGCTTCTAGATCGGCATAATCCAGCAGCCCGTGTTCAGACAGGTAGTTGAGGGTCTGTGCTATCTGCTTGAGGTTGAACACCTTGGCCCAGCGGACGTACCCGGCACCTTTCCTGGCCTGGAGTTTTGCCTGGATGTCCACCAGCAGATTGACCTTGGACGGAGCGGCCTGCGGAGCAGATTGCTTGCGGGGCGTATGCTCTTTCTGGCCGGAGAGGACCGCCAGCAGATCGTTCAGCGTGTAGCCGTCTCCCAGCCGGTCAAAGCGGACGTTGTTGCCCCAGCCCTCCGCGCCGATGGAGATGGTTTTTCCACGCCGGTGAACGGTAAAGCCGTCCTGCTCCAACAGGCGCAGCAACTCCTCCAGGCTGGCCGGTTTCTGTGCCAGCGCCCGGTCAATAGCCTGGCGCAGCTGCTCTTTGTGGGAGGGCTTTGCCGCATCGCCCAGCCACTTGTTGTAGCTCTGGCCGCGCCGCTTTGGAGCCTCCACAATGGAGTAGCCGTTTTCGATGCAGATGGTATCGCTCAGACGGTGGACAGCGCGGGTGCTGCCCCAAAAGTTGCGGAACTTGCGGTCACACTCCAGCGTGGTGGAGTTCCATATAATATGGTTGTGGACGTGAGCCTTGTCGATGTGGGTACAGACGATGAAAGCGTGCTTGCCCTTGGTGAAGCGCCGGGCCAGCTCCACGCCCAGGCGGTTTGCTTCCTCCGGCGTGATCTCGCCCGGCACAAAGGACTGCCGCAGGTGGTAGGCAATCACATTGTCCGCACCGCGCACCCGGCCGGTGCGGGCGGCGTAGGTCTGCTTGTCCAGCAGGAACTGCGCATCGGCCACGCGGCTGTCACACTGGTAGCTGGTGATGAGCCTACCGTGGTCGGTCTTTTCTGGATTTTTTACATAGTCGATGATGTCGCTGATCGCCTTGCCGACCGTGCGGCCCTTGCCGGCGTGCAGCGGTATAATGCGGGTGGTGGCCATGTGGGGTCCGCCTCCTATTCCAAAAAATAAGCGGCCTGCTCATCACAGACCGCATCGGTTTACTCTATATCAGTTTCCTCGTCCATATAAAAATCGAAATCTTCTTCAAAGTCATCTTCCAATTCATCCAGTTCTATCCTGGGCGGGAACCGAATTTCATATTGTTCCGTCGCCAGGGTTCGCACGGCATCCCGCCTGTCTTTCATCCGCTTCTTCAGCCACGAAAGCTGTTCTTTGGATAATCTCCAGGGAAGGTTGACAAGCCGGGTAAGTGTCATTTCTTCTGCCTGCCGTTCTGGCGGGAGAGCGGCGCAGGTTTTACAGATGTGTGCGGCATGGCCTTTGCCGGAAAACTTTTCGTTGGCTTTATACTCGCCACAGACCTTGCAGTAGTGCCCACGCTTTTTCATACCGTGCCCTCGCAACGAGCGAACAGCTGACGGACCGCAGCCATGACCGTATCCCAGCCAAGGTCGGACGCATAGGAGAACTTTTTCTGATAGGCCGCCCACAGGTCCTGCATGACCGGGCTGTTCTCCACTTCATCAAAGACTTCGGCGGCCTCGGCCAGATGGCGTTCGGTGCCGCGCTTGTGGGCTGTCGCCAGCAGCGCGTCATGGAGAACGTGCGGGTCCAGAGTGCTGCCATAGAGTTGTTGCAGGATGGCGATGTCGTAAAAATCTCTCATGCGGGTGTTGGTCGTGGTCCGGGTGATGATGGTTTCCAGCTTTTCAGCCAGCACAGTTTCCAGGTTATAGGCCCAAACGTCGATGGAGCGATCTTCCAGCATGAGCTTGAAGCTGTACCGCACCTCTTTAGGGGTGATGGCATCGCCGGTGGAAATGTCGATTTTCAGCGGCGTGCGTACCCCGTCAAAAAGCGTTGTCATCGTCACCCGGATGCCGGGATATTCCGCTTCATCCATGATCTCCGAAATGCTTTTCACCTGGAAGGTAACGCCGTCATCAATGGGAACAGCGATGATCTCGGCTATCATGTTCTCCACATCCTCCACGCTGATGTTGGCCCCCTTGACCGTTGCGTCCAGGTCCATCGTAGAGCGGGCATCCAGCCCGACCATCGCGGCCACCAGCATCCCGCCCTTGAGGATAAATTTGTCCCGGTAGGCCGAGAGGGAGATACGCTCCAGGAACCGCTCCATCATGTAGTTTCGCATCAGAATCTGCGCGTCCGCAGCGTTTTTCCTGGACAGGTTGCGGATCAAATCTTTCAGCTGTCTGGCTGTCTTTATCATAACAGCACCTCCAAATACTGGCGTAAAATCTTCTCGACCCGGAACAGTTTGGCATAGCGCACCAGCGTCCGCAGGTCCTTGTCTTTCCGGCGGGCATACGCTTTCAAAGCGTCCTGGAATGTCTGCATCTCGATGTGGCTCCGGCTGCGCAGCACATCGCAGATCGTCCGTTCCATATCATAGACCGGCACATCGTGGCCGAAGGGGGTTTGCGCAGTTGTCAGGCCGACCTCATACAGCTCCGCCTTGATGGTAAAGACCTGAACGCCCTCACTTTTAAGCCGGGTGGGGTTGTAGCCCGTCTTGACCGTAATGGAATAGGCCAGCGGCTCCCGGTCGGTCAGGTCGTGGAAAAACAGCGCCGTTTCATGGGAAAAAACCGCCTGCGGACAACGAAGATGCAGCAGATACATGGCGTCCACCCAGGCGTCTTTGGAAAGATAAATCCCATGCGCCGCCTGTTCCAACCCGCGGGAGCGTACAAACTGATAAAAAACAGGTTTTGAGATCCCGGCCGCGAGGGCCTGCCCGGTGCGCAGCATTCCGTCCTGACGTTCCATCAGCTGGTCCAGCTGTTGAAATTGGCTCACGTTCTTCACCTTCCTTTCATGCTAATATTATACGCGAAATTAGCACAAAAGTAAAGTTAAAAATTGCCGGGGCTTCACTCCCGGCAATTCTTCGTTTCCTGTTCAGCCATACACCGCATCCTGGATCATATACCGCAGGTCCTGCACCTTGCTCACCAGCCAGGCGGCGGCCATCGGAAGGCCCAGCGGGCTGACCAGAAAGGCGATCACCAGCAGGATCACGCCGTTTTGCGGCGAGTAGGTCACCAGCACCGCGACCCCCAGCAGCGCCACCACCGTGGAGGCCAGGCCGAAGATGAAGCTGGACACATACAGCAGCCCGAAGCACAGCCAGGTGAACAGCATCAGCGCCAGCACCACCGGCGCGGCAAGGATTTTTAGCCCCAATTTCAAAACAAACAGCACAGCTCTCATTTCAGCGCCTCCTTCCGCCAGTCCAGGTAGGGCTGGCACAATTCTTCCACGGCTTTTTCGTCGGCTTCTGTAACCTCCCGGCGGCCTTTCGTCCGGCGGAGCAATTCAAAGTCCTGGTAATCCGTGAGCAGCAGGTCAAACAGTTCCTCCGGGGTCCGGCAGAGGATGCCGTCCACGCAGTAGCGGGAATCCTTGTTCCAGGTCAATCGAACATAGCCGCGCTTGCAGGGGAGGACTTCTTCCTCCGGGTCACACAGCAGATACTCTTGAAACAACTCCAAGATATTTTCAAATGTCAACATCAGCCTTCACCTCCGTTTCTGATGATATTATCGCCTGCGGCCCGCAAAAGTGCAACGATACGGGCAAAGAAAAAAGAGGGAGGCCCGGCGCAGCAGCCTGCACGCGCCGGACCTCCCTCAAAGCCGGGGCGTATGCCCCTGTCACGACAGCTTTGCCAGCTGGGTCAATACCTGATGCACCCCATCCCACAAAGCATCCTGCCGCCGGGATATATCCTCCAGGTCGGCGTCATAAATGCGCCCGGTTTCATGCACGCGGCGGGTCAGCTGGTTCAGGTTGTTGCTGGAATAGCGCATCAGGGAGACCAGCTCCTTCAGCTCCGGCAGTTCCAGGCGCACCACATAACCGTCCAGGGCCATCTTGCGCAGATAGGCTTCCCGGTTCTTTGTCCCCAGCTGGACCATCTTCTGCTCGATCAGCGCCAGTTCTTCCGGCGAGACCCGGAAGTTCAGCTGCACCTCCCGCTTGCGCTTGGGGGCGCTCACCGTTCCGGCTCCTTTTTCTTATGGATGGGGGATTTTTTCTCCGGCTTTTCAGCAGGGCGCGGCTCCTGTTTCAGCTGGCGGCGGACCGAGGGGCGTCGCTGGCGCAGCCCCTTGGAGCGGTCCTCGCTGGCCAGAATGGTGACATAGGTGCCGGGCAGGTCCTTCATGCCGGTGATCGCCAGGCTACGGAACGGCAGCAGCGCCATCAGCTGGTCGTGGGCCTGGGTGCCGGCGCGGGCCAGAAAATCCGGCGAAACGCGGGCCATGTAATGGGTGCCGTGGGGGCTGTTGGGCGTATCCGGCGCACGAAGCTCCTGCAACAGCCGGGCGGCCTCGACGTGAATCTCCTCCGGTGTCAGCGGCTGGAGCCGCAAATAATCCTGCCGCGCCTGGCTCAAGAACAGATCGACCAGGCCGGGGTGGCCGTCCACCACGAAGTCCAGGTTGCGGTCGCTGCCGAAGCCATCCGGGTTGGGCGGGATGTCCACGGTCCTGGCCCACGCCTTGTTGGCCGGGCTGAACCGCCCGTCCCATTCCTTCTGCTGCACAGTGTTCGCCAGCACATAGAGGGTACGGGTGTAGCCGAACTGCTCGATCACCTGGGGCACCGCGTCTTTGTCCAGCCGGTTGTCCCGGTAATGTTCCGAAATGGACGCCTCGATGGCCTCCTTGCAGGCGATGTTGGCGCGCCGGGACGCCCGGTACAAATCCAGGTTGCCCTGCTCACGGGCATAGGCGGCGTCGTGCCGGTAGAGCGGCAGTTCCCGCTGGGCATCCAGCGCCGCCTCGGCCCGCTGCTCGATGCTGTCCCGCACCACATCCATGTAGGAAGTTTCCCGGTCGGCAAACTCCTTGTAGACATCCGCCAGCGGGGACGGGGAGGCCAGCAACGCGGCGGCCCGGCTTTGGGGCAGGTCCAACTCCTCCATCGCCATCAGAATGTCCTCCCGGACCGTATACTCGTAGGCATGATTTAAGATTTCCTCCGGCGGCTGGCTTTTCAGCCAGTCCCGAAACTTATCCTGTTCGGCGGCCATCTTCTCATAGAGGGCCGTGTTTTTATCGGTATTCATGTTATCGCACCTCCTGTTCGTGGTGTTTGGGTTTCTTCTCAGAGCAGCGCGGCGGCACCGGGCGTTTCAGCCCTTCCAGCACCGAGGGGCGGCTGCTCTTGGCAAGAACCGCTTCCGGCGCAGGGCGGCCCCGGCCGTCCATGTTCAGCAGTACATCCAGCTCGGCCAGCCGGGCGGATTTGTCCCGCAGCTCCTGTTCCTGGGGGAAGGGCTTGCCCACTTCGGCCTTGGCGGCGGCCTGTTGCTGGTAGAGATTGTCCAACTGGTTCTTCACCGCCTCCAGCCGCTGGGGCATCTGACCGAGTGCATTGTCGATGCGGGTGAGGTTTCCGCGAGGGTCGGTGCCGAGGGTCGCCCGGTGGGTCATCTGGCCTTTCAGCAGGAGCGTATACTCCTGTTTCCAGGCGTCAAACTGCACCGACATAGCAAAACCCCGATAACTGCCAACCAGCACCGGGTCGGACCCCTTGACCTCCTTGCAGGCGTCCAGCAGCGCCGCCCCGGCGTTCTCCTTGTCGGTGAGGGTGTCGCCACGGACTTCCATGCCGGCAAAGCCGTCCTCTGGGTGGGGATGGGCGGCCAGGGTCGCCATATCCGCTTCCAGCCCGGCGATAAAGCCCTTGTTTTTCTCGATCTCCTCCGGGAAGGTTTTGAGCAGCTGGTCCTCCAGCCGGTACTGCTTGCTCTGGTGGTCGGCCTTCAGCAGCTTCAGCCGGGACACGTCCACATCCAGGTCCATGCGCTCCTTGATGCGGGGGTCTCCGGCGCACAGCGCCTTGATTTCCGCAAAGGAAAGCGCCGTTTCGTCCACATCATCGCAGGAGCGCACCGGGCTTTTACTGGTCATGATTTGCGAAATGAATTTCTGCTTGTTCTCCACCGTCTGCCAGAGATAGGCGTCAAATGTTCCTTCGGTGACGTAGCGGAACACATGGACGGTCTCGTTTTGGTTGCCCTGACGCTCGATGCGGCCCTTTCGCTGGGCCAGGTCGCCAGGCCGCCACGGGCAGTCCAGGTCATGCAGCGCCACCAGGCGGTCCTGCACATTGGTTCCGGCCCCCATCTTTTGGGTGCTGCCCAGAAGGACGCGCACCTGGCCGGTGCGAACCTTGGAAAACAGCTCCTTTTTGCGCACCTCGGTGTTGGCCTCGTGGATAAAGGCGATCTGCTCGGCGGGCATACCTTTGGCGATGAGCTTTTGCCGGATGTCCTCATACACGGTAAAGGCCGGTTCCGGCTCATCCAGCGGCACCGCGTCCTCCAAAGCGTGGAGGGTCGGGTTGTCCAGGGCCTTCGCTACCTTTTTGGCGGGCTTGGCCTGGGGCGTGGAGATGTCGCAGAACACCAGCTGGGTCAGCTTGTCTGCCTGCCCGTCCCGCCAGATTTGCATGATATTGTCCACGCACTGGTTGACCTTGGTGCCCGGTTCGTCCGGCAGCATCTGGTTGATGATCCGCTGATCCAGCCCCAGCTTTCGCCCATCCGACGTGATCTTGAGCATATTGTCCACCGATGGGTCCACGCTGCCCCGGTGTACTTCGGACGCACGTTCGGAGAGAGCCTTTACCATCTCTTTCTGGATTTCGGTAGGCTGGGCCACGATGTTGTGGTACTCCACCTGGGGCGTAGGCAGGTGCAGCTGGTCGGCGGTCTTGATGTCGGCCACCTCTTTGAACAGGTTCATCAGTTCCGGCAGGTTGAAAAACTTGGAGAACCGGGTCCTGGCCCGGTAGCCGGTGCCCTCCGGGGCCAGCTCCAGCGCCGTCACTGTCTCCCCGAAGCGGCTGGCCCAGCAGTCAAAGTGTGCCATGCTCAGCTCTTGCAGCCGGTCATACTGGAGATACCGCTGCATGGTGTAAAGCTCGGTCATGGAGTTGCTGACCGGTGTGCCAGTAGCAAAGATAACGCCGCGGCTGCCGGTGATCTCGTCCATATAGCGGCACTTGGCGAACATATCCGAAGATTTCTGCGCGTCCGTCGTGGAGAGGCCAGCCACGTTGCGCATTTTTGTGTAGAGAAAGAGGTTCTTGTAGTTATGCGCCTCGTCCACAAACAGCCGGTCCACGCCCAACTGCTCAAACGTCACCACATCGTCCTTGCGCCCCTCGGCTTGCAGCTTTTCCAGCCGTGCCTCCAGAGACTTTTTCGTGCGCTCCAGCTGCTTGACCGTGAACCGCTCGCCGCCGCTGGCCTCCACCTCGGCGATGCCCTCGGTGATTTCCCAAATCTGCTCATGCAGCAGCCGCTCCTGGCGTTCCTTGCTGATGGGGATTTTTTCAAACTGAGAGTGGCCCATAATGATGGCATCATAGTCGCCGGTGGCGATGCGGGCACAAAACTTCTTGCGGTTGTGCTTTTCAAAGTCCTTTTTGGTTGTGACCAGGATGTTCGCGGACGGGTACAGACGCAGGAACTCCGAAGCCCACTGCTCAGTCAGGTGGTTGGGCACCACAAAAAGGGATTTCTGGCACAGCCCCAGGCGCTTGGCCTCCATCGCGGCCCCCACCATTTCAAAGGTCTTGCCTGCGCCCACCTCATGGGCCAGCAGCGTGTTGCCGCCGTACAGCACATGGGCGATGGCGTTTTTCTGGTGTTCCCGCAGGGTGATGGCCGGGTTCATGCCGCCGAAAACGATGTGGCTGCCGTCATATTCGCGGGGGCGGGTGGCGTTCATTTCCTCGTTATACTGGCGCACCAGCGCCTGTCGCCGCTCCGGGTCGCGCCAAATCCAGTCCTTGAACGCCTCCCGGATGGCCTGCTGCTTCTGGGCGGCCAGGGTGGTCTCCTTGGCGTTCAGCACCCGGCGCTCCTTGCCGTCCGCATCTTCAACAGTATCGTAGATACGCACATCCCGCAGGTTGAGGGAATCTTCGAGGATTTTATAGGCGTTGGCGCGGCTGGTCCCGTAGGTGGTATAGGCCGCCACATCCCTCTGTCCCACAGCGTTTTTGCCGGAGATCTGCCACTCAGCGGTGAACGCAGAGTAGTGGACTTCGATGCTGCGCTGAAGGTAAAAGGGCGTGTCAAATGTCTCGTACATGAACTGCTGGATGTACTCTTTGTCGATCCAGGTTGCCCCCAGCCGCACCTCGATCTCAGAAGCGTCCAGGTCCTTGGGCTGGGCGGCGGTCAGGGCCTCCACATTGATGGCAAAGGCCGGGTCCTGTTCCGCCGCCCGCTGGGCCTGGCGCAGCTTCCGGCGCACGTTGCCGGACAGGTACTCGTCCGCCGTGACGTATTGGGGCCGCTCGCCCTCCGACACCGGGCCGGGCAGGCGGAAAATCACGCCCCGCAGTTCGGCGGCCAGTTCCTCGCCGGTTTTGCCGGTGAGCTGTTCCATGTAGGCCATGTCCACGCTGGCTTTTTCAGAAATGGAGACCGCCAGGGCCTCGCTGGCCGTGTCCACGGTGGTGACGGCCTCATGGGGCTTAATCGTGCGCTTGGTGAACATATCTGCCTTGCGCTCCAACCGGCCATCCTCGTCCAGTACTTCCAGCGCGCAGAGCAGGTAATAGCTGCTGTCATCGGCAAAGGCCAGCCGATTCGCCCGGTCATTGATAAGACCGTACTTGGCAGAGAAATCGTCATAGCGGCGGTTCAACTCGGCCATCTGCGCCCGGATGTCGGCATCTGGCGCGGCGGCGTCCATCTCCAGGTCGATGAGCCGTTGCACACAATCCCGCAGCCCCACCAGCCCTTTGACGCGGGCCTCGGCGGTGGCGTTCAGGTCAGGGCGCACCATGCGGCTGTTTTCCCGGAAGTACACCGCGCCGTCCACCACCGTGTAGGAGTAATTCTTCACATTGGGGTCAGCCGGTAGGGAATCGTCGATGTCCTCGCCCTCGCCCAGCTCCGGCAGCGCGGCCTCCTGGTAGGTGCCGTGGATGTGCTGTACGGCGTCGTGCAGCTGGTCGGCCAGCTCCAGCCCCTCGATGGGGACCACGGTGTAATCCTGCTTGCCGTATTGGGTGCTTTCGGCGGTGGGCTGCCCCAGCACCATCTCCGGGTGGTCGAGAAAATACTGGTTGACCGTGAAGCCTTCCTCGGTCCGGCCGGTCTGCGTCCAGTCCGGGGTAATGTCCAGCGGACGGTCCCGCTTTTGCAGGAAGAGAATATCCGAAACGACCTCAGTTCCGGCATTTGCCTTGAACGCATTGTTTGGCAGGCGGATGGCCCCCAGCAGCTCGGCCCGCTGGGCCAGATACCGGCGCACGGTGGAATCCTTGGCGTCCATCGTATAGCGGCTGGTGACGAAAGCCACCACGCCGCCCGGCCGCACCTGGTCCAACGATTTTGCGAAAAAGTAGTTGTGAATGTTGAAACCCAGTTTGTTGTAGGCTTTGTCGTTCACCTGATACTGTCCGAAAGGGACGTTACCGATGGCAAAGTCATAGAAATCCCGCCGGTCGGTGGTCTCAAATCCTGCCACGGTGATGTCGGCCTTGGGGTAGAGCTGCTTTGCAATCCGGCCACTGATGGAATCCAGTTCCACGCCGTACAGACGGCTGCCGGCCATGCTCTCCGGCAGCATCCCGAAGAAATTGCCCACACCGCAGGACGGTTCCAGAATGTTGCCGGTGCGGAAGCCCATCTGTTCTACCGCGTCGTAGATGGCGCGGATCACAGTGGGGCTGGTGTAGTGGGCGTTGAGGGTGGAGGCCCTGGCCGCTTCATATTCCTCCGGGGTCAGCAGTTCCTTCAGCTCCGCATACTCAGCGGCCCACGCGGGTTTGTCCGGGTCAAAGGCGTCCGCCACGCCGCCCCAGCCCACATAGCGGGACAGCACTTCCTGTTGTTCCGGCGTAGCCTGCCCGGTGGTTTCCTCCAGGTATTTCAGCAGCTTGATTGCCGCCACATTAGCCTGGTACTTGGCCTTGGGGCCGCCCTCGCCTAAGTGGTCATCGGTGATGCGGAAGTTCTCGGCATTACGGCGCAGGTTGTCCCGATACTCCTGATAGGCCGCCTGCTCGGCTGCCCTCTGGTTGGGGAAGGTCTGCCACTCGCCGTTGACCGGGATAGAAACCGAGTGTTCCGGCTTTTCCTCCGGCGTCGGTTCGGGCGGCGTGGGTTCCGGCTGGTCAACGTGCAGCCGTTCCACCACTACGTCATAGGGCAAATGGTTCTGTTCGCCAGGATAGACGGTCACCGGTTCGGAATGGAACTCCGGTGCCTCGGCGGCTTCTTCAATGGGCTTGGCGGTTTCGGCAGGTTCTTCCACGTCGGCAGGGGCTTCCTGCTCCTGCACAAAGCCGTCCAGCTGGCGGGCATATAGCCCGCGCAGCAGCGGCGCGACCTCATCCCAGCGGAAGAACAACATGGCCAGTCGTTTTTCGTCCGCGTCCAGCACTTCCAGCTCGATGCCTTCGGGTATGGTGCGGTAGTCGGCGGTGTCGCCGGTCTCCAGCTCCATCGTCTCGATGATGTCGGGATAAGCCCGACTCAACCACTGGGCAATTTCAGCGTTGGACTCGCCGCTGCGCAGCAGCTCGGAAATCTCCGCCTTATCCGGCGCACCGATCAGGCCGTGGGCCAGCACGTCCCGCAAGTCCTGGTCTGCGGTATCAGGGTTGATGGGCAGAAACTCGGTGATGGCCTCGTTGCGGGCATCCTCGCGCAGCAGCGTCTCAAACCGTTCCCGACTTTCGGCCCGGAAGATTGGGTAAGCCATGCCGGAAGGAAGAAGCTGTACGGTATCCGCCCGCAGTTCTGTGATCTGGTATTCCTGATTTTCCAGATAGACCGTATCTCCCTCATGGTAGACCGGCGCGGTTGGGTCATAGACCTTTTCCTCCGGGATAGCCTGCTGAATGGCCTCGTATTCTTCATCGGAAACGGTAATGTCGATCTCATGGGTCGGCTCCCCGTTCCCGATGGTGATGGTGTCTCCCTCGCGGGTGACGGGCTGGCCGGACAGATCGGGCGGCGTAACCTGCGCCTGCGCGGCCTCATCCGGGTAGTTGCCAAAAATGCGCAGGTAGGTCCGCTGTTCTAAATCGTAGACCGCCGCGCCATCGTAGGCAAAGCCGTCCGGCTCCATCGTGCCGTCCACATAGCCCTGAGCGACTTTTTCGGCTTCTTCCCGTGTGGGATATTCCATGCGCTCATCAAAGCCGTTCTCAGAATGGTGATAGACCACCACCTGATACCGGCGGGCATCCTGCTCTTGCCTTTCCGGCTGGCGCTCCTGTTCTGTCAGAAAAGTGCCGTCCGCTATGAGCTGGGCAATCCGTCGCTGCACCTTGGGCCACGGCAATTCCATTTCTACGGAGCTTCCGGCGCGGGCGAGCAACAGCTTTGTGCTGTCCCCGCCGCTATATTCGCGGGCCAGCCAGGCAGCGGTATCTTTCTCTCGTGCATGATCTGCCATATAGTGGACCACCGCACGTTTGCTGGCAACGTCCCCATTCCAAGCGCGGATGGCATCGTCGATGTCATCCTGCGAAAGCGGGCGCAGCAGCTCGTGGAGACGCGGATAGGTCTCGTCAATGATTTCTCTGTGCAAGCGTTGGCGGAACTCCGGCGTATAGGAATAGAGCTGGAGCAGCTCCCTGTTGCCGGACGACAAAACAGCGCGGCGGATGGCCGATCTGCCTTCAATCACGGCACTTTCATAATCGCTGTGACCACAGGCGTTGCGGTATCGGGCGTCCTGGGTAACGGCCTCCAAAATGATGGGCTTATATTTCTCATGCAGCTCTCGGAGGGTAGGCTTTACCGCCTCCGCCTCATAGTCGCCAGCTTCTGGCTGCGGCTGCTCCTGGGCAAAAAAAGAAGCAGAGGGCGTTTTCACACTCTCTGCTTCATCAATTTTCTGGATTTGTTCCGCTTCGGAGAGGAACAGGTTTAAGCTCAGCTGTTGATAAGTTCCGCCATCAGAATCTCCTCGGCCTGGGCCTTGCAGGTGTTCATCAGGCCCACCCACTGCATCGGGTCGCGGGCTTTCAGTTCCTCCGTCGCGCCCGCCGCCTCGGCCAACCGGGGCATCATCTGCTCCAGACGGCTGTTCGCGGTCTCGTCGATCTCCTGAAGGTGCGGGTACAGCTTCTCGCTCATCAGCAGCTGGTTGTACAGGATGGGCCGATGCTCCTTCAGGTACGCTTTGCGCATCCTGCCGTACTTGCCCAGGGGCCTCTGCGGCTGCTCGGTCAGGTTCAGGTCGGGAATCAGGTAATCTCCGTTCCTCGTGTAAGTCAGGTTGTTCTCCATGTGTGACGCTCCTTTCTGCGAGTTGTTCACGTTCATAGTTCTGGATGGTGACGCCGATCTGCCGCAGCACCTGCTGGTTTACCTGGCTGACCGCCGTGCCCAGCGCCCCGATGGCCGCAGGGGTGTTGAAGTCGAAGATCGGCATGAAATCTTCATGGCCGAAATACTGCTCCGGTTCCAGCCCGCAGCGGGACATGAGGGCATAGGTGATGCTGACGGTGGCGGCGGATTTGAATTGCACCTCGATGTTGTACTCATCGTACTCCTCCAAAAAGGAACCGTCAACGATATAGAGAATGTCCTGCCTGTGTTCGTCCCAGTATTCCTCCGCCAGCTTGGCGGCCACATCAGCCAGTTGCTGGGCCAGGTCGTTGCTGCTCACATCGTAGTTGCGTTCCAGCATAGCCGACAAAGGCCCAATGTGCCGTTCCTCCAGCTGCCACAGCCAGGGGGTGCGGGAATGTTCCCGCGTGCCGGTGTCGGAAATATCGAACACATAGCGCAGGCGGGGCCGGTCCCCGGAATCGTCCACCAGGGCGATGCCCTTGGAACCGCGCCGCACATACCGGCCCATGCGGTCATTCCACAGGTCGTACTCGGCGCAGGCGGTAGCGTCCGGGCGCTGAGCGTAGATCATCAGCTGCTCATGGAATGGATACTTGTAGAGCCGGGCAGCAGTGGTGAGAAAGCCCGCCCACTCCTGCCAACTGCCGGTGAGCTGGACCGCGACCTTCTCCGCCATCTGCGCGTACATTTCTGCTTTGGTTGGCATGGTTATCTGTCCTCCCTTCCATTCAGGAATCGAAAAGGGGCGGCACGGTGGCCGCCCCGGCTGGTCAAAACAGGGTGTTACTCGTCAAAATCCGGGTACAGTTCCAGCTCGTCAAACTCGACGTCAGTCATGGCACGCAGCTTGGCGAGGGTGCTGTCGGTCAGGGCCAGCAGTTCGGTCTCGTCCGGCTCCAGATGGCCACGCATCTCGGACAACGCCTCGATGGCTCCCAGGCGACTGCCGGGGTTGTAGATACACAGCAAATTGGTTTCCTCAAAGGTCATAGCGTTCATATCAGATCTCCCTTTCCGCGCTCTTTTTGGGCGCTGTCTTTTTGTGTTCGGATTTAGGCTGACTTTTCAGCTGATCCATGACGGACTTCTTCTTGTCCCGATCTTCCCGGTGGGCGGCGGCCGCCAAATCCATGAGAGAGATGGGCTGGCCGCTGCGGGCCTGCTGTTCCAGCTGGGCCACCGTCGGCTCCTTGGTGCCGTTGTTGATAACGCCGTCGATCATGCCGTAGTCGTCCTCCACCGTCATCTCCGCACTTTTCAGCGGATTGTCCGGCAGGAAGCCGGGGATTTGCTGAAAGCCAAAACTGTCGCAGTAATGACAGGATACCTTGCCGTCCTGCTTGATGGCAACGATGTCACTGACGCTCATAGACGGGTGGCGGTAGTCGGCAGGGTGTTCGTTGTTGAAGCGGTATTCAAGATTATCCAGCACGCTGCCTTTCAGGTCGCCGGGTGTGAGCGGCGCAGTATAGACCAGATCGTAGTTATCGCGCTGCACAGTCCGCCCGATGGACTTGACCCATTCCAGCCCTTCATAGCGAATGTCCCTCAGTTCATCGGTGTGCTTTACCTGATAGATGGCATAGCAATCGCCCTTGTGGTTGAGAAACGCCTGCTCCCGTTCCTGCTGGTGGTCCATGCGGTCCATGACCTGAGCATCAAAGGAGGGACTATCCTCCCATTCCTCACGGGTGACGGCAAAAATGCCATCGTGGGCGTCCAGGTCGGCGGTATCAAAGGCCATCGCCGGATTCTCTCCCTGCTGGACCATGTACACAGTCAGGTCCTGCGCCATCAGCTCGTAGGCCCGCTCTTTGGAAAGGGGCAGAAGGTCGCTGTCCAGGTAGCCGCACTTTTCCAAATCGTCTTGGGTCAGCGCCGGGTCCGGCATGGGGTATTCGTCCAGCGCCTGCTCCGGGGCATCCGGCAGCTGGGTGACTTCCGGCACAGCGGCTTGAGCCGCTGCCTGCATCTGTTGGATTGCCGCCTCCTGCAAGGTCTCGATCATGGACAGCGGTGCATAGCGAATGGACTGGCCGCCCATGCCGCGCATCTCACAGATTTTCAGCGCAGCGGTGGACAGCGACAGCTCCGGCGCATCCAGCTGGCCGCCGTCCAGCTGCTTCATGGTCGCTGCATCGTAGAGCGTGTAGTCCCAGCCGGTGTCGCAGGACTGAACATGAAGATAAGTGGCATCATCAACCAGCAACAGGGCCTCCTGGGCTTCGGCGCTGGGCTGGGTCCTTTCAGTATCGAAGGATACCGGGAATTCCTTATCAGAGTTCCACGCAGTATCTACGCCCATCGCCCTCGCTTCATCCGCCATTTTCACAAGGTTGGGGTCAGGTTCCGGCACCAGCTGGTCCAGACGATCCAACAGCTCGGCAGCTTTTGTGACCGCTTCTCCAGGTTCATTTTCATCGGCAAATTCCTGGAGCCAGTCCCGAACACCGCTGGCATCCCCGCTGCGGAGCGTAGCGGTCAGTTCCCGCAGCGCATCCTCACGATTATCCACCTGATCCCGATATTCATAGGTATCGTAGTCAAAAGAAAACTGGTCGATGTCGGCTGCCAGCTGCTCGATAGGGTCCAGCTGCGGTTCCGGGGCAGCAGTCAGGTCAATACCGCGCTCCTTGCAGATAACCTTATAGTGCCGGTCGATGTCGTTAA
Source organism: Anaerotignum lactatifermentans DSM 14214 (assembly GCF_900142265.1). GTDB lineage: Bacteria > Bacillota > Clostridia > Lachnospirales > Anaerotignaceae > Anaerotignum > Anaerotignum lactatifermentans. Next base: position 39,597 of record NZ_FRAH01000013.1, read on the forward strand.
TCAGCTCACCGGCGGTCTTATTGATAGTTTCCAAACTGGCCCGCAGCTCCGGCAGCTCCTTACCCTGGCTCCAGTTGGCGATGTAGCCGAAGCTGTTCTCGCCGGTCTGGATACCGTAATACTGGCAAACCGCGTAGGAAATGCTCTCGGCTTCCACCTCCTCGGTATTGCGGTCTTTCTTCTTGGGCGGCTCCTTGTCACCGGCCCTGGCCGCTTCCTCCTGTGCCTTGGCGTAGTTGTGCAGCTTGCTGTGGGCGATCTCATGGACGGCGGCGGAAACGGTCTGTACCTCGCTCATGCCTGCTCGGATGGCGATGCGCTGCTGGTCCGGCGAGAAATACCCGTCCATGTTGGCGGCCATCGGCTCCACAGAAAGCGGCACCGGCGCGGACCGGCGCAGCGCCTCCATGAAAGCCTCGTAGTTCTGGACACTCCCGGAAAGGGTGGACGCCAGCTCCGGCAGCGGTTTCCCGTCTGTCTGGCTTACATCGAACACCTTCACCGGACGGAACATGGGAATCTCAACTTCCCGTTCCTCCATGACCGCCTTGCCCTCTGCGTCCAGGATGGGGGCCTTGGTGTCCGGGTCCAGCTTCTGTTCCTCAATCTTTTTCTTGAACGGCGTGGGCGCGATGATGGTAATACCATGCTCACCCTTTTTTACATGGCGCTCAAACTGATTTTTCCACTTGTTGTACCCGGCCACCAGCGTGGCGTCCGGCTTCTGCATATAAATGAGCATGGTGTTGTTGACGGAGTAGCGGTGGAAACGGGACATCACGGACAGGTAGCGCATATACTTTTCGCTCTCGAACAGCTCCTTGATACCCTGTTCAATGCCCGCCGTGATTTGCTGCAACCGTTCCCGGTTGGTAGGTTTGTCAGCCATGATGTTCACTCTCCTCCCTATGGCCGAAATTTCAGCGGTGTGTTCTGCGATCCACTGGTCCTGTTCCTCGGTGCTGCTGTCGAGGAGGGTGTCCAGCAGATAGCCCATGTAATCTTTTTTCTGGATGGCCTCCAAAAAGCGCGGGTGCGGGTCCTCGTCCGGCGTCTTGGGGGAATAGTCGGCCTCCCATTTTCGGAGCAAGTGGTAGTAGTCCGTCAGGACACGCCAGCCGTGTTCCCGTTTTTCTTTCCGCGCCTGCGCCTCGGATTTTTGCCGGACATAGTTTCGCCGGGGCGGGGCCTTGCTGTCATAGGCAAGGCCAAAATCTTGGGCCAGTTTTTCGGCGGCCTCCTTGGGGGACAGGCCATAGAGCCGGGCGGTGAAGTCGATCACGTCGCCGTCTGCGCCGCAGCCAAAACAGTGGAAACGGGTGTCCACCTTCATGCTGGGGTGGCGGTCATCGTGGAAGGGGCAGCAGGCCATGCCGCCGCGCCCCACCGCGATGCCGTAAAGCTCCGCCGCCTCCCGGACGGTGACGGACTGTTTTACGACTTCAAAGACGCTCTCGCCCATGCTCACTTGCCGCCCGCTTTCGGGATGGGTGGTTTGTACCCGGCGGCCTTGGCCCGTTCGCTGGCGGCCTTGCGGCGCTCGGCGCTGTACGGCTCCCGCACCGACACGCAGCGTTTGGGCACCGTAAAGGTCTGACGGTCCTTTTTCACGATCTGGTCCGGGTACTTCTCCGCCAGCCGCCGCAGCTTTTCCAGCAGGCGCGGATCGTGGGAATAGACCTCGGCGGTGGCCTCGGCCTGGTTGTAGAGGATAATCGTTTCCTGTTCATACAAACTCAATTTCATTTGCCGCCGCCTTTCTGCCGGTCAAATTCCAGCTTGAAGTTGACGTACTGGCCGGTATCTTCCAGCACCACGGTGGCGTCGTAGGTCTTGCCGCTTTTCTCGGAGTACAGCCCCGCCACATGGGCGCGGCCATCTTTCAGCAGCGCCGCCACAATGTCCTTGGTGGGTTGTTTGCGCTTCGCTGCCCACCAGTTGCTGTTCTTCCAGATCGCAAATTTGCAAGATTTGTCCTGGCAGAAGAAGCCTTTTTGCATTTCTGCAATTTCACCGCCGCAGCGGGGGCATTTGCCCACCACCTCGCGGGGCGGAGCAAACAGGTACTCGCTGCCCTTGATGACCTGATAGGTCCCCACCAGCTCCTGCAGCATGGCGGTAATCTCGGCCATGAAGTCCTCCGGGGCCAGCTCACCGCGCTCGATCTCACCCAGCCGGTACTCCCACTCGGCGGTCAGCAGCGGGGATTGCAGCTGCTCCGGCAGGACGGTAATCAGGGAAATGGCGTCGTGGGATGGCAAAAGCTGCACGGTTTTCTTGCTCTTTTTGCGTTCCAAAAAGCCGGTGGACACCAATTTTTCTAAAATCCCGGCGCGGGTGGCGGGGGTGCCCAGCCCCTTGCGCTCGGCGTCCTCCGGCATATCGTCTTTTCCGGCAGTCTCCATCGCGGAGAGCAGAGTGTCCTCGGTGAAGTGCTTGGGCGGGCTGGTCTTACCCTCCTTGACGGTGGCACCGGCGACAGGCAGCTCCTGGCCCTCGGCCAGCTCCGGCAGGGCTTTGTCCTCGGTCTCTTTGTCCGGCTCCGCATTTTTCATGCTGGCCCGGTAGGCGGCGTCCAGCGCCCGCCAGCCGGGCTGCTTCACCGTGCGGCCTTTGGCGGTAAACTCCGCACAGGCGCACTCCACCGAGACAGAAGTTTCATCGTAGATATAGGGAGGTGCCACCGCGCACAGCAGCCGCAGCGCCACCAACTCCAGAATCGCCCGTTCACCCACCGGCAAAGCGGACAGGTCCGCCTCACGGATGTTGCGGGTGGGGATCACCGCATGGTGGTCGGTCACTTTCTTGTCGTTGATGACCGCCGCCGCATCGCAGGAAATGGCGATGCCCTTGCGGAACTGCATGGTCTTGGCGACCAGATTCACCAGCACCGGCAGGCTTTCAGCCATATCCGAGGTCAGATATTGGCTGTCCGTTCGGGGATAGGTGCAGAGCTTCTTTTCATAGAGGTTTTGCAGATAGTCCAGTGTCTGCTGCGCCGTGAACCCCAGCAGGCGGTTTGCGTCCCGCTGGAGGGTGGTGAGGTCATAGAGCGCGGGCGGCTTCTCGGATTTGTCCTTGCGTTCCACCTGTTTGACCGTCACCGTGCCGCCCTGGCAGGCGTTTTTCAGCTGTTCGGCATCGGCTTTCTTGTCCATGCGGGCGCTGGCAGCGGTAAAACTGGGCAGGTCCAGAGCCACAGAATAGAACGGCACCGGCTTGAAGGCGTCGATCTCTGCCTCCCGCTGGACGATGAGGGCCAGCGTCGGGGACATGACCCGCCCGATATTGAGGGTGCGGTGGTACAGCACCGAAAACAGCCGGGTGGCGTTGATACCCACCAGCCAGTCGGCCTTGGCCCGGCAGAGGGCCGCCTGGTGCAGCCCGTCATAGTCCGCGCCGGGGCGCAGGTGTGCAAAGCCATCCCGGATGGCGGAATCCTCCATGCTGGAAATCCACAGCCGTTTCATGGGTTGGGTACAGCCCGCTAGGCAGTAGACCGTGCGGAAGATCAGCTCGCCCTCGCGCCCGGCGTCGCAGGCGTTGACTACCTCGGTCACGTCCTCCCGCCGCAGCAGGGTGCGCAGCACGTCAAACTGATCCCTTTTGTCCTTGGCGATGGTAAAACGCCAGGACTCCGGCAAAATGGGCAGGTCGTCATAGCGCCACTTGGCATAGTCGGGGTTGTAGGTGGCGGCGTCCGCCAGCCCGGCCAGGTGCCCCAGGCACCAGCTCACCAGCCAGCCGCCGCCTTCCAGATAGCCGTCCCTGCGGGTAGTGGCCCCCAGCACGGCGGCCAGGGATTTTGCAACCGAGGGCTTCTCAGCGATCACAAGGCGCATCTTCCTCAACCTCCATTTCTGCATTGGATTTTTTCAGTTTTCTGGAAACGCTATTGCCATCGTCCAGAAGGCAGTCATAACCGACGTTGTAATCATAGCGGTACAGCTTTCCCAGCAGGTCGTTGATGATGACCCGGCAGGCCAGCAGCACACGCGCCTTATCCACCTGCATGAGCTGGTAGCGGCGGTAATCGCTGAAATATTCCTCGCGCTGGCGGGTCCGGGCGGCGGTTTCCTCCATCAGAATGTCGATCACGTCTTTGTCGCCGTCCTCTTTCGCGCCCTCGGCATAGTTCAGCATCTCCATCACCATTGGGAAGCTCTGCTCATCCATCGGGGCTTCCTCTTTGAGATAGCCGATCAGGGCGCAGAACAGGAACCGGGCCGCTGTCTGTTCCGGCTCGGTCAGGGCGGAAAGCGTCTCCTGCCCGCTGGGCAGAAGTTTGTTTCGGACAAAATCGTGGACCTCACCGCGGAACAAGTGGCGAATGGCGTCAATGGACAGAGACGGTTCTGCGGGTTCGTCCTCCACTTCAAATTCATAGGGGTCTTTCTGGCCCGGTTTTTTGCGCACCTTGGCGAGCGCCGTGCAAACGATGTCGCCGCCAAAATAGACGCCGAAGCAGATCAGGTCGAACACAATGAGAAACTGAATAAAGGGGTTCATTTTGGTTTTCTCCTTTCACGCAGCCACGCGGTCAGCTCTTTGTGGCAAAAACCCACGCAGGGCTGGCCGGGGCGGTAGTTTCCACAGCCATAACAGGGGTGGCCGGGAGATAAAGAGGGAGGGCGGGAAGCTGCCTTCCCGCCCTCCGGCCTGCGCGTCATTATGGGTTCAAAGGGGCTGTCGGTGAACCGGGTCATTTGGCCGGGGTCTCGCTTTCCTCATCGCCGCCCCCGTCGGCGTCCTCCGGCTCAGTCTCCCAGGTTTCATCCTCCGGGAGTTCCTCGTCCTCGCCGTAGTCATAATCATCCAGGTTATCGCTGCCCTTGGTCTTGGGCTTCTGCTTGATGAATTTGAAGTAGACCAGCGCACCGATGCCGCCCAGCACGGCCAGCACCACCAGCAGCATCGCCGGGTTCAGCCCAGCCGGTTCCTGTTCCGGCTCGGTTTCTGTCTCCGGGTCAGGGGTGGGTTCCGGCTCCTGGCCCATACACTCCGCCATATTCACGGCGCACACCGGGCAGGCCGTATTCACCGCACCGGCGGCGCATTTTTCCGTGCAGTTGCAGACAGCGGGCGTTTCCTGTGTAGTCTCGCCGTCCTCCATCAGCGCCATCAGGTCGGCCTCGTCCACCTGGTTTAAGAAGTGGACGGCGGTTTCCTTGTCCTCGTTGGCGCGGTCGATGAGGATATAGAAGTAGTTGCCCGCCTTGGTGGTGACGGTGATGAGCTGCTTGTTGCCGCCGAAATCATCCACCAGGGCGGCGTTGCCCTCCGGGGTCAGGGGCGGGCTGTCCTCGGTTTCCTCCACCACCACATTGCTGTCATTGGTGGCGTCCGCCGCAGGGGTAGCCGCCGGCGCAGGGTCGGTGCCCTGGGCAAAGGCGGTCACAGAAAAGCCGCCCATCAGCACCAGGCAGGTGCAAAGGGCGGCAAGGGTTCTACAAATTTTCTTATTCTTCATGGGGCATATCCTCCTGTTCGGAATCAGCGGGAACCGCCGCCCGGCCGGGCACCATGCCGCCCGACAGCATGGCGTTCAGCTGGGCCGGGGTCATGCGCACAGCGCGCACCATCTGGACGATCTCCAGGTTCTCCGCCTCGGTTTTCTGCGCTTCCAGGGCCTTCAGCTTTTCCTGCTGTTCCGCAATCTTCTCGCGGGTCTTAGCGATTTCCTGGTCAATGCGCTGGATTTTGTTCTTAGCCATAGTCAATCACTCCTTCATAAAAAATGTTCACCAGTTCATCAGGCCGTAGCCCTTGATGCACTCGTAGGTCAAAGAGTAGCTCTTGATCTTGCAGGCGTCGCCGGAATTGCCCTCCACAGTGTAGACTTTGCTGCCGTCGGTGCCGACAACGATCCCCACATGATCGGCCCGGCCGTCCAGGTCCCAATCGAAGAAGATGGCATCGCCGGGGGCGATGTTGGCGTAATCCCGCCCGCCCCATTGTCCATGTGACTGGAACCAGGGGATGCCCTGGGACTGGCAGGCGGCAAAGCGCGGCTCCGTCAGCCCCATCTGGCCGTAGCACCAGGACACGAAGCAGGCGCACCACTCCACGCGGGAGGTAAAGCCGTACCAGCTCCAATAGGGCTGGCCGCCCACGTTGCCAACCTGGCTCTTGGCGATGTCCACCACCGCCTGGTTGCCGGGCCGGGTGCCGTTCACAAACTCCACACCGGCCAAACTCTCGGAATCGCTGGTGTCGGCGGACCCGCCGCCGAAGATCAGGGGCTTGTTGCCCAGCGTCTGCCGGTACACCTGGTACATCTCCAGTTGGTCCGGCGTCAGCAGTTCAGAGGCCACGGAAGATATAGGTTTGCTGGTGAGGGTCACATTTAAGATGTAATAGTTGTAGGGGACCTCGACCGTGTAGCTGTTGCCCTCGCTGTCCGTCCGGGTTTCGGTGCGGTAGCGCATCTCCACTTCCTCGGTCAGCGTCAGCTGGTACTGCGCCGCGAAGATACTTTCCAGCTCCGCCTGGGCGCTTGCCCGCGTGTAACCTTGCAGCACAGCGGACAGGTAGGCCGCCAGCTCGTGGGGGTCGTGGCCGATCATATCCAGGTCATAGCGGTACTCGTCATAGCCGGGGTGGCTGCTCTCGATGTTGTCGATCTCAGCTTGCAGCGCCGCCTCCTTGGCGGCGTAGTCGGCCTCCACCGCCACCAGCTCCGGGTCATCCGAAGGGTAGGTGGTGCCGGAAATCGCCGAACCGATGCTCTGCGCCATCATGGAGCAGGAGGACATGGTGTTGAGCAGCAGGCAGACCAGCAGGAAAATCGCCAGCAGGATGCCGAATCCCTTTTTGTGCTGCATCACATAGGCCCCGGCCTGCTGGGCTTTCTCCTTGACCGTCTTGGCCGCCTTGCCGGTCTTTTGGGCGGCACCGGCGGCGCTCCCGCCGGACTGTGCGGCCCGTTTGGCGGCGGCGTACTGTTTCTTGATTTGCTGTTTCTGCTGCCAGCGGGACAGTGGATTACTGGCTGCCGCAGGGTTTTCATAGACAGATTTCTGGAACAGCGCCTCGATGTTGGCCTTTTCCAGCTTCCGCTCGGCCTGGGCGGCCTTGCGGTAAGGTTTCAGTTTGTGGCTGCGGTAGCCCTCCCGGACCAGATGCACGCCGGTCTCTACGGCTTCCTCGGACTTGTGGGCGCTCTCCACGCCCACGTTATCGTCCTCGGTCTTGCGGATCTCCTGATGGAGCTTACCCGCCACCGCGTTGCCCGGCGCGTCCCGCACCGTATGGGACAGTTTGGAGGGCGGCCGGGGCTTATCCTCCAGCACCAGCTTGGTCGTGACCTTGCCGGTCTTGGGGTCCACCTCGGCCCGCTTGACCTGCTTTTTCGGGATTTTTGCCTGCGCCTTATCCGCTTTGGCGGCGGCCTTTTCCGCCTTGCGGATGGGCTTCTCCAGCGCCGGGTCCGCCCGTTCTTCCTCCGTAAAGCGCAGGCGCGGTTCCTTAATCAAACCATTCCCCCAGCATGAGGGAGGCCGCCATGCTGGAAAGCTCCGCATAGGCCGCCAGCCCCAGCGGACCCACAAAGCGGCACTCGGTCAGGCAGGCGTAGAGCTGGGCCACCACGTCGGCCAAAATCTGGACCTCGGTGCCCTCCAGCACGGCACCTCCGGCCTGCCCGCGCTGGACCTTGGCGGCGCACAGAATCTCCACCAGCCGCAGCAGGCCAATTTCGCCGGTTTCAGTCAGTTCAGCGGCCTGGTCCGCCGCCGTGCGGCACTCGGAAACGGCGTCCGCCATCGCCGTCAGCAGCGCGGTGCGCTGGGTTTCCAGCGCCCGGTCCAGAAACATCATGTGGTCGTTATGCAGAATTTCGGGTTTCATCGTCCATCAGCCTCCTTCATTTCCTGGGGTTTGGTCGTCATAATGCGATACAGTTCGGTATTCTTGGGGAAGTGGTCCACAAAGGGCAGGATGGTGGAGCCGTAGAACAGCAGCCCCTCGCCCTCGCCGGAGTGGGTCACATAGGACAGCTGGTGCGGGGAAATACCCAGCTGCCGGGCCAAAATCTGCCGGTCACCGCCCGCCTGGTTGAGCATATACACGAAGTCGGAGTTTTCAAAGATGTTCTCCACCTCGCGGGAAGAAAGCAGGTCCTTCACGTTCTGGGTGATGCCCGTGGGAATGCCGCCCCACTTTCGGAACCGCTTCCAAATCTCCACCGTGTAGGCGGCAGTCTGTTCCTCTTTCAAGAGCAGGTGCATCTCGTCGATGTAGTAGCGGGTAGACTTGCGGGCGGCCCGGTTGATGGTGACGCGGTTCCACACCTGGTCCTGGACCACCAGCATCCCGATCTTTTTCAGCTGCTTGCCCAGCTCCTTGATGTCGTAGCAGACAATGCGGTTGTTGATGTCCACGTTGCTGCGGTGGTTGAACACGTTGAGGGAGCCGGTGACGTAGATTTCCAGCGCCGTTGCGATGTACTGCGCCTCTTTCTCATCCTGCGCCCGCAGCAGGTCGTACAAATCCTCCAGAATGGGCATATTCTCCGGGCGCGGATCGTTGAGGTAGTCCTGATACACCAGCCGCACACAGCGGTCAATGATGGTTTTCTGCACCGGCTGCAATCCGTCCTTGCCGCCCACAATCAGTTCACACAGCGACAAGATGAAGTCGGATTTCAGCGACAGCGGGCTTTCATCGTCCGAATAGTCCAGGTTCAGGTCCATCGGGTTGATATAGTTGGTGGAGGTGGGCGAGATTTTGATGACCTGCCCGTGCAGGCGCTCCACCAGCGGCGCGTACTCGGCCTCCGGGTCACAGATGATGACATCATCGCTGGTGAGCAGGAAGCAGTTAGCGATCTCACGCTTGGCGCTGAACGATTTGCCGCTGCCCGGCGTGCCTAAAATCAGGCCGTTGGGGTTTTTCAGCAGCTTGCGGTCCACCATGATGAGGTTATTGGACAGGGCGTTGATGCCGTAGTACAGCGCCTCTTTGCCATTCTGAAAAAGCTCCTGGGTGGTGAATGGCACGAAGATGGCGGTAGAGCTGGTAGTCAGCCCGCGCTGGATCTCCACCTGGTTCAGCCCCAGCGGCAGAGAGGACATCAAGCCTTCTTCCTGCTGGAAGTCCAGCCGGGTCAGCTGGCAGTTGTACTTCTGCGCGATGGAGCTCGCCTGGAAGATGTTGTTGCCCAGCTGGCGGGGATTGTCCGCGGTGTTCAGCACCAAAAACGCCACCAGGAACATCCGCTCGTTGCGGCTTTGCAGGTCCTGCAACAGCTTCTTGGCCTCGGCCCCGTAGGTAGCAAGGTCGGACGGGATGATGTCCATGTCATACCCGGCGCGGACGGCCTTTTTCTGTTCCTCGATCTTGCTGCGGTCCAGGTCGGTGATCTTGCGCTTCACCGTCTTGATAGCCTTCACCTGGTCCACCGACTGGATGTGCAGGTTGACGATCAGGCTGCTTTCCATGTCCAGGAAATCCGCCAGCATCCGGTCGTTCAGCTCCGGGGCCAGAATCTGCACGAAGCTGACAGCCCCGTACTTTCTGCCCATGCGGAACTGCTTGCCGGTGCGGAACTCGAAGCCGGACGGGGCGATGAAGTCTTTGGTGGAAAGGCCGCTGGGGGCCAGCCAGTCCCACTCGAACTGGAAGGGCACCTGCTCATCCATGTGGAAGATGGCGTGAAGCTGGGCCAGCCGGGCTTTGCCGTCCAGCACCTCGGCGGCCACACCCAGCCGCTTGAAGTTGTTCAGCACATCGGTCTCGATGCGCTCCAGCCGGGGCTTGGCGGAGCGGATGCTGTCGGCCTCGATGGAAAAGGTCAGGTACTTGGTCTTGATGAGGCCGTTGTTGCCCCGCGCCAGCTGGTTTTGCAGCATCTGCGTGTACTCCACCCGGATGGGGTCAAAGTCATCTCCCTGAGCCGGGATGGTGATGCTGTTGGCGAAGGTCTCCTGGGACGCTGCCAGGTTCAAAAAGGACAGCTGGAAACGGATGGAGCTGTCAAAATAGTTGAGGAAATCGCACCAGCCTTCAAAGATGGCGGTCTTGTCCTCGTTCTGGCTGAGCTGGTAGTTGATGTCCTGGAACTGGATGGTCTTGGTGTAGCGGCCATCCGCCACCTTGCAGATGCCGTCCGGCCACATCCGCTCATAGGGGATGCTGTCCTGGGCGGACTGTTCCTTTTTGCCCGTGCGGTTGGCGCGGGCAATCGCTGCCTCGATCTGTTTGCGTTCGGCGCGGGTCAGCTTACGCCGGGGTTTGGTCTGCGGCTGTGCCGGTTCGGCCTGCCGCTTTGTCTTTGCCGCGAACAATGTCATACACCTCCTTGTCGAGATTTGCCTGCCGCTCCAACACGGCATAGAAGTTGTTGGTGCGGTAGGGGCGCTGCTTGGGCCGGATGACGGCCACCTTGAGGATGTTGCCGATGATCTTTTCCAGGGGCTGGCCGTGTTTTTCATACATCGCCAGCATGAAGAAAGGCAGCATGACGAGCATCATGCACATGGCCGCTACGCTGTTGCCAGCAGGCCCCCGGAGCAAAAAGAAAAGCGGCACGCCGATGAGCGCCCCGCAGCCGAAGCAGACAAGCTGCCTCTTGGTTAAATTGAACGCGACCTTGGTTTTGACTTTCGTCAAGTCTTTGGGTACGGGTACATAAGCCATTTTGCGTTTCCTCCTTCCTGGCTCAGTGCGCCTGAAAAACTGCTTTCGCGAGGCTGCCGGTTTTGAACAGTGTGAAGCACAGCAGCACGGTATAGCCCACGCAGCTCCAGATCGCCATGATGATGTCCTCCTCGGTGGCGATGTTCTGCACCAGTACGGCGTAGATCGCCACGCAGACGATAATCAAAAACGCCTGGAAGCCCAGCGCCAGCAGGCTGCGCAGGTAGTTCTGGCCCATGCCGCCCCATTCCTTGCCCATCATGGTCGCCATCGGGATGGGGGCCACCGACGTGACAAGTAGGGTAAGAACCCAGCGCCTTGCCATATCACTATGGCAGGTTTCCGAGAACTTCCCTCCGAACCGGACTTACACCTCTCGATGTATCCGGCTCTCCAGATGTCAGTCTAATTTCCCAGCGTGTAACTTATCGTGACAGTCAACGCAGAGTGCCATTGTCTTGCGCTTGCGCCCAATCATGGCAATTTCCCATTGTTTCTTGCCGCTTAAGTCTTTGAGTTTTCGTACATGGTGTATTTCAATCGGTACATTCTCTGCACCGCACCACTCACATCGACTCGCTTTCAGCCGCTTTATCAGGCTATTGCGTCCGTAGTTCTCAAACACTCTTGCAATCACATCGGGATTGCCGCTTTCCACTTTGGTATCACGGCGAAACCCGTTGTTGTAGAACAGCACCTTTCCAACCTGGCCGTTTTTCTTCGGATACTCCACAACAAAATCTTTCCCTTGACGGTACTTCTGAATGATTCTGCTAATTCGTGTCCGGTATTTTCCGGAAAAGGTCTTGAGCATACTGTATCTCATTACATAGTAGAAGTTGTTGAGGACAGACACATTGTTTGCGAGCCGATAGTAGTTGTACAATCCACGGATTTCTGCGTTGTACTGGTTCAGGATTTCCAAATCGTCCAGGTGCAACAGGCGGGTGCGCCGGACAGGTTCCCAAACCTCTCTGTTTCCATTCTGTTTGTCGTATCTGATTTTGAGGGCATGATAGGAGAGTAGCCGCTTGATCCACTTGTCGTGGGGGACATAGAGCAGGACCTTTCCGTTGTTTACTCGTCTGGTGGCTCCGGTTCTGGTCTTTTTGTTACACTCACCTTTGGCGATTGTGACCTCATATCCCAGGAACTTGGCAAAGTCATGCCCGTGGGTAATCAGAGTTTTTTCCTCGGACATTTCCAGATGGAGATTTTCCCGGATAAAGTGCCCCACATCCTGTTTGACCTGTTCTGCGTCCGCTTTTCTGCCAATTACTCCAATCAGAAAATCATCGGCGTACCGGATATAGAAAACTCTTTTATAGCCTTCGTCCATCTGGTCGCTGTACGGCATTGACCGCAAGCTACGCCGCAGTTCGCTGATTTCGGCGAGCAAGCCCTCTTTTTCCTCCTCGCTCATTTTGGAGATGTTTCTTTTGAGCCGTTCTTCTTTCCCCCGGCAGACATCCAATTTCTTCTTGAACGCCGGATTGATTCTACGGCGATCTCCGCAGTTGAACTTCTCTGCGTATTCCGCCATGAAGTGATCCAATTCGTTCAGATAAATGTTTGCGAGGATGGGGCTGATAATAGAGCCTTGCGGAGTACCGGAGTAAGTATTGTGGTAGTTCCAGTCCTCCATATATCCGGCTTTCAGGAACTTCCAGAGCAAACCAATGAACTGCTCGTCCGCAATCCGCTTTCGCAGAATGGCAATCAGCACGTGATGGTCTACATTGTCAAAACAGCCCTTTATGTCGCCCTCAACAAACCATTTTGTCCCCGTGAAATATTTCTGCACATACTTGAGTGCCGTATGGCAGCTTTTGTTCATGCGGAAGCCGTGGGAGTGGTCGCTGAAGGTTGGCTCATAGATACTCTCCAGAATGAGCCGCACCACCTCCTGTATCAGTTTGTCATCGAATGACGGTATTCCCAAGGGGCGCATTTTTCCGTTGGATTTCGGAATGTATGTTCTCCTTGCGGGGTTGGGCTGGTAGCTGGAATTCCGCATTTTTTCAATGAGGGCGTTGATTCTCGCCATTCCCATGCCGTCAATCGTCTTGCCGTCTGTTCCGGCAGTCATATTGCCTGGTTTTGCCTGTATCCGCTGGTATGCCAGCAGATAGAATTGTGGATTGTACAGATTGCGGTATAACCGCTCGTACTTGTAACTCTGGTTACACGCCTTGGATTTTAGGCTTTCCAACACATTCTCAGGACTTCTCATAATGCCTCACGCACCTTTCCTTTTTATGAGTTGGTTGACATCCTGCCTTCCTTCGCCATGTAGACGGCTTTCCCGTCCTCGGACTACTACGAAGGCTCCGTTGCCATGCCGGATATTCAGCGTCATCTTTCTTAGGTTTTTACCCCTTGAAATTTTTCACCTTGCGGCATTACGCATAGCCGGATGGTTCCGGCGTTCCGGTTTAGGCAATCTCCAGTTAGACACTTTGGGAAAAGCGTATTGTGATGTCGGAGTGGGTTTTCGTCCTTTTCCGCTTACTGCGGCTGGCTGTCATAAGTATCCTGCGGTCTGTGTATACCTGTCACATTCCGCTATGACATACGGCGAATACAACCATCCTACGCCGCCGGGTCGAGTATCCCGCCTCGGACTGCCCTTAAAGCAGTTTAGCCTTATTCCTTGTTCACAATGTTGCGTCTTGCCGCTCAGTCGTGGGTAGATGGTTTTCCCAACTTGCGACGTTTCCGGTACGCTATTGTCCCCCTTGTGGTTTCCCTCCGGGGTAAACCAGCTGACGCTAAAGCGACACTTTTTCAGCGTCTTTGATACTTTTCTTTACCGGCTTGCCAAAGCCGGATTCCCAAAATGTCCGCACACCGCCTGCGGATGACAAGCGGCGCTTCTGGACGCGCGGTAAATTTCGATCATACGGCCATAAATGACGATGAAAATGCAGATATACAGCGCCCACATGGTAATGCCGATAAAAAGCGACTGGAACCACAGGCCGAACAGCGGCCCCAGGTCCATATCCATCAGCCGGGACTCCATATCGGTCATAACAGCGGAGATGTCGATGGAAGCGTCCGAGCCGATGATGCCGGACGCCTGGGCCACCACGCTTTGGGCCATGTCGAACACGCCCATGACGAGGTTCCAGGTGTTGGTGACGAGCAAAATCGCGGCGGCGGATTTGAACACCCATTTGAAGATCATCCAGGTGTCCACGTCATGCAGGTTGTTGCGGTCGGTAATCATCTGGATCAGCTCCAGCGTCATCACGATAGCCAGGATCACGCCAGCAATCGGCACCATGATGGAGTTGGAGAGGTTCTGGATCATACTGAAAATGCTGCCGTTCCACCCCTGCGGGGTCTGGCCCACCTGTACGGATATATCCGCGACCTGCTGATTTACGCTGTCGAACATCCCCGATAAGTTTCCCATGATGCCGCCCACCAGCATCTCTTTCAGCCAGTTGGTAAGGGCATCCAATAAGAAATCCATACGGTGTCAAACCTCCTTTCAGCCCCTCCCGCTGTGCGCGGGAGGGGGCGAGGATTTCAGCGGGGTACGATCAGACGGTGAACAGGCCGGACAGCAGCGGTACAAGGACCATGCCCACGATGGCGACGCCCGCGCCGGCCATCAGCTGTTTCATGCCCTGCGACTTTACTGATGTGCGATAAAGAAGTAATAGAAATGTAAAAAATTTTGCCGTTCCTATCCGGCACTTGGCCATTGTGTCGGATAGGTCGGGCGTTAGGCTTCGGGCAAGTCAATCTTGCCGACAAAGCTGTAATAAATCTCAATGTCCTGCCTGCGGGTGCCGTTCTCGTCATAGCTACACTCATGCACGACGATTTTTTCAATCATTTCCCGCAAGAGGGTGGGGGTCAATTCCTCAAAGGCAAGGTGCTTTCGGACGATACCCATAAACTTTTCCGCGTTGACGGTGGCGGCCTGCGACTTGTCCAGTTCGGCCTGCAAAGCGGCGGCGCGGTCTTTCAGTTCCCGCTGTTCCTGCTCATAGTCTGCTGACAGTTCCATGAAACGCTCGTCACTGATTTTGCCGTTCACATTGTCCTCATACAGCCGCTTAATAATGCGGCTCACTTCGGAAATGCGCTCCTGCGCCTGTTCAAGCTGCCTCGTGGCTGCGGCGGTCTTTCTCTTGCCGCCGATCTCGTTCTGCTGGATAAGCAGCTTCACAAAGCGGCTCTCATGCTTGGCGGCATACTCCGTCACTTGCCGGAGATTGGAGAGGACACCGGCGGTCAACAGGTCGGTGCGGATAAAGTGCGCCGTACAGTCGCGGGTGCGCTTCTTGTAGCTGCCGCAGATGTAACAGTCCTGCTTGCGGTTCTTGTTCTGATACCGCTGCTGGTACATCACATGGCCGCAGTCGGCGCAGAACAGCATACCGGAGAACAGCCCCACTTCATCATAGCGGTTCGGGCGTTTGCGCTGCTTGCGTAACTCCTGCACGCGCTCCCATGTTTCCCGGTCTATGATAGGCTCATGGTGGTTCTCAAAAATGGCCTGCTTCTCCACGGGGTTC
>NZ_FRAH01000014.1 GCF_900142265.1 Anaerotignum lactatifermentans DSM 14214
TGCTTCAAGAATCTCAACTTTCTTTTCTTCGCACAATTTTCTAATTATTTGTCCTATATCTGCTCTTAATTCTTTGTATATCACTTTTCTTCTATATTTCGGTGCAAATACGATATGATATTGGCATCTGTATTTAGAATGTGCTGTATTTTTTATTTCATTTTTCATGTCAAAAACCTCCTGATTTGTTTTAGTAATGCGGTCGCCAAACCTTCATTCTAAAATTATAATCAGGAGGTTTTATATACTAAAGTATTTTATTTACCCCTAGTAGAACTAGGGGTTTTGTTAAGCTAAAGCACCCAAGAAAAAGCAGACAGACATTTTCATGTCTGCCTGCTTACATTCCTCAAATGATTTTATTTCCTGCCATCAGCCAAAGGCACGATACAGGAATGTAACGATCTGCCCACGGGTGCAGGTATCGTCAGGAGAAAATGTGGTGGCACTGGTGCCGCTGGTAACCCCCTGTTCCACTGCCCAGTCCACAGCACTGGAGGAAACATCCGTAAATCCTGCATCAGGCGCATCGGGCTGTCCCACGTGATTCCACATAAATTCCACTGCCATCAATCTTGTGCAGGGGTCATTGGGAGAGAACGTATCCCCTGTCGCAGTCAAACTTTCCTTCGCCCATACGGTTGCTTTCGCATAGTAAGCATTGGGGTCTACATCGGAAAAAGTCAATGTGCTGTCCACCGGTTCCCAAGAGCCTGCCGCACGCCACATAAAAGAAATGATCTGGGCTCTGGTACAAGTGTCATTGGGAGAAAATGTGGTAGCACTGGTGCCACTGGTGATACCGTTTTCCACTGCCCATGCAACTGCGTCCGCATAGTAAGCATCAGCAGGAACGTCAGTGAATGCTGGCGCCGGTTCAGGCACCACAGTAGGTTCTGTGGTTTCGCCGCTTTCCACAGAAACGACGGAATAACCCATGCCAGTGAGTTTATCTGCGTAATTTTGTGTGATGAAAACAAATTCATCTACGGTATTTCCCTGACTGTCATAAACCGTATAGGTATATTTGCCGTCTGCCCGCAAAGGCTCATTGAGCAAAGGCTGGTCATAACCCGGGTCACCGGAGCCAGCAGGGAAGTCCAGCATCGCCATGCCTACGGAATACGTGCCACCTTCCGGCAAAGAGATGGACAATGTGGCATCATCAGCCATGAGATACGCCGTTTCATCAATGGGAACTGCGGGATTGCCGGGCATTTCCGGCATCTCACCTGTAATATGCACAAAATCCAATGGTTCCTGAGACAGCTGGATATACTCTGCCGCCAGAGCGGAAACGGACATGGTCAAAACCATTGCCCCGGCAGTGATGACAGAAACAGCTTTTTGCAGCATTTTCATAAAAACCCCTCCTTCTGCTCGTCACAGATATGATAGTGAAGCATCTGACAGCCATGCTCTGACCGACAAATGCCGAATCCATTCCCATACAAAACAAAGACCATAGACTTTTCCAATCAAAAAACGCCCCTGTCAAAATTCCCCTGGAAACGGATTCCTTTTTTCAACTGTATCATACTTTCTTTGGGTTCTACAAAGACTTTTTTTACTGCACTGCATAACATTGTGAAAATTCACGGCAGTTGTAATACAACAACAAAAAAAGACGACATGCTTTCATGCCGTCTTTTCTCTGCAGTTGAGCAATCCAAATCCGAACCTGTTTTCTGATCGGCCAATGCGGTTTTGAGGTCATCAAAAGTGATGGTCGTTGTCCCTTCCTTGTAGTTGAAGGTTATCACCATTTTGTCATCGTACAGGAAAATGGCGTTGATAAAAGTGTCAATCAGCATCTTGCGGTGGGACTTTTGCCGTACATCTAGCTTGCGGAAGCGGTGGAGCCAGAAGGTCATAAACTCGGCGCTCACCTTGGGCTTCGCCAGTTTCTCGCAGGCTATCTTGGTTTCCAGTTCCTCTTTCGTGGCTTCCAGTTCTTCCAGACGGCCTTTCGTGGACTTGGTTAAAATCCCCTGTTGGATGGCGTTCAAGAGGTTTTGAATGGCCGTGTCCGTTTCCCGCAATTGCTGTTCATAGAGCGGCAGATTGACATTCTCTCTGTCCTGCAAGTCCATCAGCATGGACACGATGGCCTCAATCGCCTTATCGTCCATCACCATTCTCATGGTTTCACTGACCACCAAATCCTCGATCCACTCTTTACGGACAGATTTTTTATGGCACTCGGTGCGCTTCTTTTTCACGGACACGCACTTGTAGTAGTGGTGGACATTCCCCGTGTGGCTGGTGCCGCTCTCCCCGCAAAGATAGGCCCCGCAATAGCCGCAGAACAGCTTGGTCGTCAGCAGATAATCGTCCTCAGCCTTGTGGCGGGCCGGAGCCTTTTTGTTCTTTGCCAGTTTCTGCTGCACCCGGTCAAAGAGGTCTTGGGGGACAATAGCGGGAATGCCATCCGGCACCACAATGTCCCGGTAGGTGTATTCTCCGATATAGCGGCGGTTGCTCAAAAGGTGCTGCACGCTGTTGTAGGTCATCTTCTGGCCCCGTGTATTCTTCACACCCTGTTCGTTGAGCCAGTCCCGGATCTGGGTCATAGTGGCCCCCTCGTCATACCGCTGGAACGCCTCACGGACAAAAGGGGCGGTGAGCGGGTCAAGCTGGAAACACTGGTCGCTGTCAATCAGATAGCCGATAGGACGGGTGCCGCCGTTATACTTGGATTTCAAGGCATTTTCCGTCATGCCCCGAACTACCTTTTCGGACAGGTCAGCGGAGTAGTATTCGGCATAACCCTCCAGCACGCTTTCCAGAATGATGCCCTCGGCCCCGTCGGAAATGACCTCGGTGGCGGACACCACCTTGACCCCGTTCTTTTTCAGAGCGGCCTTGTAGCGGGCGCTGTCGTAGCGGTTGCGGGCAAACCTGTCCAGCTTCCAGACGATAATCATATCGAATAAGTGCTTGCCGCTGTCCTTGATCATGTTCTGAAATTCCGGGCGGTTGTCGGTCTTGGCGGAAAAGGCCCGGTCAATGTAGTGGCGCAGGATGGTGATACCGTTCTTCTCGGCAAAGGCGGTACACTCTCTAATCTGGCCCTCAATGCTTTCCTCCCGCTGGTTGTCGGAGGAATAGCGGGCATAGATAACGGCTTTCATATTCTCACCTCGCCGCTTGTTAAAATACCCATCATTTGACTTGCCTGCACGATCCGTTCAAAAGCTTCTCTTTGTGAGCAAGTTAGATTTGCGTGCATAGAGGGGTTCCGGTAAGCCATAAAAGCACCCTCAAAGATAGACTTAACACCTTTACGAAAATTGGCTCCGCTTATTTCTGATGTATCGCAAAACTGATAGAAGCCATTGTCTGAAAGTAATGCGCCAATTAAACCCGCTGCATCTTTAGGAATGGGAGAGTTCGGTTTTCCTTCCTTAAACAATTCTCGCATTCGAGTTTCAACTTCTTTAATGGCGGCTTCACCGGCGGCGGCAAAATGACCATCACAAAACAGCCCTTTTGAAACAGCAATGATTCGAGGGTGAATGTCCTGCCAAACCCGAGTATCTATCGGTTCCGAAGAAATGTGTTTGATAATTATGAAAAGCTCTCCAAACGCGGCTGAATTCAACAGCATCATGCCATAAGGAGGCTGGGGAGCAGAAAAAAGTATGTTCTTTATCTCTAATAATTCATGGCCATAAAATGGGTATTCGTACTGAATATTTGTCGAAATCGTCTGCAACTCATTTTGTATTTTCCAACAATCGGTTTGGAGAAACGCTGGTAAGGCTCCTGTTGAAAGTTGGGCGTTGGTACGCTGTAGCCAGTCTTTTATTGCAGAAATTTCTTTTTCATATATAACCTTCATTCTCCATCCTCCATCATACGGAACAGTGTTTCCTTTAGCTTTTCGTTCATAGGAGATTGTGGGTCAAAACACATCTCAATAAAGCGCCGCATTTCCTCGCGCTCTGGAGCGGCTTTAGGCTTAAACTCGTATATTACTCCCTGGGGCTTGTCCGTCCGGGCAAAGATATAATCTAAGGATACATCAAAGTAATCTGCATAGCGGCGGAATAGTTCCACAGATGGGGTGGACTGCCCATTCTCATAGCGGTTGATACTGGACTGTGTGGAGCCGATGGCCTCAGCCATTTTTACCTGTGAAAGGCCGATACTCTCCCGCAGGGCCTTCAAACGCTTACCCACTTCTTTCATCTTCCAACCTCCTATTCGGGTTAATTTTATTATAACCCGAATTGCACAAATTTTCAACCCGGAAATACAATTCTCCATATGCACCTTGTCTCGTTCCGGCCCACAGGCCGAATAAAGAAATGACGCAGACCAGCCCACCATTCATAGGCTGATCTGCGCCGTTTCTTTAGGTTTTGGATGGGGTGAGGACATAGATGAAGAAATGCAATCTGTGGCCACGCACTGACAAAACCGGGGGTTTCCAAAGGGGGCTTATGCCCCCTTTGGCACACGACCTTGCTTGCAAGGTGTAGTGTGTTATACCTGCTGGCGCGGCTGACAGGGTAAACGGGGTGCGATGCGGTTTGCGCCCCGCTTACACTGGCAGGAAAACGGGCAGGATTTTTGTGAGCGGACGGGAACAAAAATCCCGTTCGTTTTCAGAGAGCACCAGCAGGTATACAAACCTCCGTCCCTCGTCCTCCGTCCCCTACTGATGGGACAAAATGTCCCAAAGATGCGATTACCGTTATCCCTAGATTTAAAAGGGAGGGCAAGCACACTTGGAGCTTGCCCTCCTTGATTACCCATAAAGCAAGACCGGGCAGTGCTGTCAACGGCGCCGCATGAAATGCACCGTTCATCTTGACCGTTGATGCCCCTAGATGGGGTTGCTACTTGCAAGAGAGTGACAAACCTCTTTAAAACGGCCATTCGGAAAAATCTTCTTCCTCGTCAGCAGTTTCATTCTCAATTCCAAGTAGGAGTTTTGCTCGCATTAATAGTTGGTCATAAGTTATGATATGCAATTGATGATATGCGGCATTTAAGATTCGCAAGGCCTTTAATTCATTATCATCCCAGTCAACTGATCGACCGTACACCAACATACATTGAGGTTTGACGGTTTTTGTATCCTCTACCCGTTCCATGAACTCCACGGAATTAGACTGAAGCTCTATTTTATATAAATAGTTCAAGCATTGGGTTATCGCAGCAGTAAGCTGGGAAGAAGGGCATAAATTTCCATGTGAATCTGGCCTTGTCCAAAATGGTAGATCAGGACGCTTTATTTCTACAACATCAAGAAAACCATCGATAGCTCTCATTAAATAATCTGCAATATCTGTGACATCAATATCTCGTTCTGGCAATATATTCAGATATTCGGACCCAAGCACCCATTTATTTCGGCTGAACCAATCTTGCCAATATGATTCAGGATAGCCGCTACTGATAGCTTGCTCAAATTCACTGACTGCACGATTTCTTTCTGCTGCCGTAATAGCAACGCTCAGGTTCTCGGTAAGTATCCCAGATTCATGAAGCTTTTTCACAACTTCTGCATCGGGAATTCCCAAGTCACGAACTTTAGCAAACAACTCGGCAGCATCCTTGTCTACCGAAATAAACTCGGACATTCCCGTGTTTAAGGGCGCATAATACTCTTGAATATACTCAATTAGTTTATCTATCTCTCCACAGGAAAGCGTAATTGATTTGTCTTGCTTTTCATAAAATGTTCCATTGACTTTCCTATATCGAGCAATTTTCAATGAGACTATTTTTTCGCCAGTCGTTTGATGGGTGTTTCTAAAGAAAACTGCTCTTGACGAACTGCGCAAACCAGTTTTTAACTCACACGGCTCAACATACTCTTGGCCTTTAGATGTAAGCTTAACATTCTTCCATTCTTTCATAAGCTTCTCCTAAAAGGGATGAAAATGTAGAAAACCCACTTATTCCATCCCATATAGAGACCTGCGAATAGCATCCCGGTAAACATTGCCTTCTGGTAGATTCATGGAAGAAAAGGCTTCTTGGACTTTGTAAACCGTTGTGCAGTGTTCCTCCAAGATACCAAGAGGAGTAATCGTTCCTTCACCAGTTGTTTCCAGATAGTCATAGGCAAGAAAATGGATAGAAGCTGGTTGTGTTGGAAAGCGTGGAATGCGTTCTTTTCCTCCCAGTCGGTTGAGAACTCGATCGTATACAGCTTTGGGACACACAAAGAACAAGCCTGTTCTACACAAATCCTCTCGCTGCAAAACCTGCCCTTTATAAATCAATTGTGGGATAATACGCTTAGAAACATTTTCCCAGTTCAATCCGACAGTGTCTGCAACGATGTCTCGGTTTTCCATAAGTGAATTGCGGGCTTCACGGTAGTTTCCTGTGGTATCAATAGTTTGGACTTCGATAGCTGTAAATTCAACAAGCTCTCCGGCTCCATCCAAGCGTGCCAACACCCAATCAACAAAGTAGGAGCCTGTCCCGGCCCTTTGGGGCAGTCGTAACTCTCCGCCCCATCCATGCCCAAAAACAGCAATAGCTCCATTTTCCGCTTTGGCTTTTTCTACTGCTGCTCTCCCAGAGTAAAGCCCTAACTCACAGCCAAATGCCTGCTGCGCGACTAAGTGGAGCATCTTGTAATCTTCGGCATAAATCCGATTTGGACAACAGATGACATCCGGAGACCCTGGTGTTTTCTGTCGAACTGCACAGACTCCAGAAATAATTCTATCCCGCGACAAAACTTTTGTGCATTGAGTTCCGAGAAAAGGACAAACCTGACGAGCTGCTGCTGTTGCAGCTTGTGAGGATTTATCTTCTGCACGATAACCGAAAAACTCTGAAATATATCCGGCCATTTTAAGACCCCTCCTCTAAAATGGATTTGAGTGCAAGACCAACAGCTTCTGCCAGCAAAGGAGGTACGGCGTTTCCTACCTGAGCGAACTGCTGTCCTTGCGTGCCAGTAAAGATAAAGTGATCTGGAAAGGATTGTAGGCGGGCGGCCTCTCTAACAGTAAAAGAGCGATCTTGATTGTAATGGAAATAAGCGCCCCAATGAGGATCGCATTTAGTTAAAATAGTCGAAGCCAAACCATCAGGAGTAACACGGCCATATCGCTTGGTGTGATCAGATTTTCTGGCCCTTTTCATACCTTTTGGCAAAAGCTCATCAGGTATATCTGTCCAATTCCCACCAGGCTTAATGTATTTCAATCTCTCTTGATTTTCTTTAGAAAGCCGGGGAGCTTCATGATTATATATTCCACAACTACCGATACGCGCTCGTTTCTGATAATCACACATTGGCTCACATATATATTCTTTTACTTCAGCACCTCTTTCCCCACACTTCAATGGCGGAAGATCGCCAATAGCTTCCTGCACTGTGGTGAATTTAGCAGATGCTTCAGGCGAAGGGAGCTTTACGAGTAACTGGCCGTCAAATGTAGTGGTAAAATTGGGCTTCACTGGCGCATGGTAGAGCGGCTCCGGGAATGCCAAAGAAGGAAGGTTTTTCCCCCTCAAGCCAAGAATGATGGTTCTCCACCTCATTTGGGGGACACCATAATATGCAGCACCAAGGATACGCACATCAGCGCCATACCCCAGTTCTGCCAAAGCATTGAGAATGGCGTGCAGAGTGGCACCATGTTCAAAAGAAACAAGTCCGGGAACATTCTCAATCAAAATTGCCCTTGGAGCAAAAGCATCTACAAAGCGCAAATATTCTTTGAACAAATGATTTCTTTGGTCAAGTACACTTCTGACTGGAGCATTGATTGAAAATCCCTGACACGGAGGACCGCCAGCAAGTAAATCTAACTCTCCACGCTCAATACCAAGTTCTTCTCGAATTTGATTTGCGTCTATACTACGAATATCTGCTGTTAAGACCCTAGCGGAAGGGTGGTTTTTCTGATATGTTGCAGCATAAACAGGCATGATTTCTGAAGCGAATAGACTGTGAAATCCAGCCTCAGAAAGTCCCTCAGACAATCCACCTGCACCCGCAAATAAGTCAATCATTGTCAAATTATTGTTTGTCATCTTTTGTCCTCGCTCTTGTATTGCTATCTTTAGTCGGCTTTTCTGCATTTTCTGGGATGATCCAAATCCGACTCATACGCGCCGCACCGGCAATTCGGTTTTCTTTGCACAAAATTTGGACTTGCCGGGGAGTCACGCCCCATTTTTCAGCGGCTTCCTGTACCGTCATATATCCGTTCACTTGTGACACCTCAAAGTTTGTCTCATGGGGTAATATTAAACCATTATTAGTATATTCGTTTAAGCGAAATTAGGCAAGAGCTTTTTAAGCAACTGCCCGTATATACGCCAAAAATGTTTTTGAATTTTAGGAACAAAAAGTATATACTTATGTCGTATTATAATAGATAACATATTTTAAAGCATAAAAGGAGGTCAGCCCTATGGACGAACCACATCCGCATATGCAAGTAACTTTTCCCTTTGACAGCAACATCCGCTATCTGCCTCTTGTCTATCTTATCCCAGCAGACCAGATCGTCAGGTATCCTACGCTGAATGCACTGCCACGGTGTCTTTCTGAAATAGCGGCATCCGAACCGATGATGGACTTGCTCGACAGCGACGCTTTCTTGAAGGACATCATGGACGCCATAGCTGCTTTGGCCTTTCCGCACTTTGGCTTTGGCGGGTGGAAAGAACACTACACTGGCTACTGTCCAGTTTGGCGGCTCTCCTATGCGCTACCACTTTGGGCCAGCTTAATAGATCAGGAATGTGGTTGGGGATTGCAGCTTTTATTTCGCATGAAGCCTGGAACACAAATTCCGTTCCCAGACGCCGATCAGGTAAGAGAATTATTTGCCCATGTGGTGAAGCGTGCGATTACGGAGCAGGGGTGGCAACCAATTTTGGACATCGTGCGAGAAATACCCTGCGATGAAGATTTTGAAAAATGGGATACCAACGCTCGCAAAGACTTTCTCCGCAGGTGGTATCACACCCGCTCCAAGAAAGTACAGACCGTTTCACTGGAAGGAATGCTGGAAAACAGTGATGACGACAGTCCTATTTTCCATATTCCAGATCCAAGCCAAAATGTAGAGGAATATGTGATCGCTAAGGACTTTGTGGAACGGTTTTTAAAGACCTTGCCCCTGAAAGATCGGCAGATTGTTGAACTGAGACAGGATGGATTTACTTACGAGGAAATTGCGGACAAGCTGGGGTATAAAAACCACAGCGGAGTTATCAAACGAGTGGAGGCGGTAAAAAAGAAACTTCAAAAGTACAGATGCAGCGTATGAAAGCCACGCAGACCAGAAGGTTGTGCGTGGCTTTTTTGCGCTCAAGCCGGATGAAAAGAGGTGAAAATTCCCCCGAATTTTTGAAGGATCGCCGTTCAATGAACGATTGACTGTTTTTGTGTCGGTTATTTTCTGGAGAGCGCGCCACCGTGAAGCGAACGGAGTTCATGGTTTGGCGGGCTTTTTTTCATTTCCGGCAAATCCCACACAAAACAGCGAAACCGAATATTGCTCTTTACGGGGCAGACATAGAAAGGAGAGAGAACAATGGGCATTCGAGAAGAAATCAAGTCCTATATCGTCCGTTCTGGCATGACCATGACAGAGGTAGTGGATAGGCTGTACGACGATTACGATTGGAGCCGCAGCGTTCCCAATCTATCCGGCAAATTGCGTCGGGGTTCCCTGCGATACCAAGAAGCCGTGGAGCTTGCGGATGTGCTGGACTATGACATTGTCTGGGTCAAGCGTAAGCGGTAAGGAGGTACAATGGCACAAAAAGCACAGCACGCAATTTTACGCTTTGCCAAACACAAGGCGGGGCCGGCAGGGGCATTGGAAGCCCACCACGAGCGTACAAAGGAAAAGTACGCCAGCAATCCCGATATTGACATCAGTAAAAGCAAGGACAATTTTCACATTATTCAGCCTACGCAGAAGTACCGAAAGGAAATTGACACTCGCATCAAGGCGGCGGGGTGCCGTACCAGGAAGGACAGCACTATGTTTGTGGACACGCTGATTACCGCCAGCCCGGAGTTCTTCACAGGCCGAAGCAAGAAAGAAGTACAAGCCTACTTCACCGAAGCGGTAGCTTTTATGGAGAAGAAGGTGGGCCGGGGGAACATTTTTTCCGCTGTGGTACACATGGATGAAAAAACACCTCATCTTCACCTGTGCTTTACCCCCATCACAGAGGACGGGCGGCTGTCTGCAAAGGAGATTTTGGGCAACCGGGCGCAGCTTTCAAAATGGCAGGACGAGTTTCACGCCCACATGAAAAAGGTGTTCCCCGTCCTCAAGCGGGGCGAGAGCGCCCTTGTCACCAAGCGCAAGCACATTCCCACATGGTTGTTCAAGCAGTCCGTAGACCTCACCCGGCAACAGCAGGCCATAGAAAAGGCGGTGTCGGAAATCGGGGTGCTGAACGCCGGGAAAAAACGAGACGAAATTTTGGAGATGGTGGGGCCATATTTCTCCCGGCTGGAAAAGCATTTGGGACAGATGAAGAAATACCAAGCCACCATCGACTATCTGACGCAGGAGAACGAGGGCTTGAAGGAAAAGGTCAACAGCGAAAAGAGCATACAGAAGCAGATGGAGGTGTTGACACTGAAAAAGGATAACGAGCGGCTGCGGCGGTTTGTGGACAGTATTCCCCCTGAGGTGCGTCGGATACTCAGAGAGCAGCAGCGCCAGCAGCGACCCAAAGATCACGATCTGTAAACCATCTTTGAGAAAAACGGAGGTACATTTGGGTAGAAGAAAAAAGCTGATCAACAACACCGATATTCCCCAGCACCAGATCGAAGCAATAGCCTGCTGCATCCTGCCGGACATTCTGGCCTTCTATGAGAGCGAGGAAGGGCAGCGGGAGTTTTCTGAATGGAAGAAGCAGAGAGAAATAGAGAAGCAAGAGGCAAAAACAGAATAATGGCATAGCAAAAGCGGGGTGTCATCCGAAAAGGGTGGCACCCCGCTTTTTTGCGTTTATATAGATTTCTTCTTTTTCCGTGGCCCTCTTGGCTTGGAAGTCGGTTTGCGCTTCACCCCGTTGCGAAAATAGGCGGTTTCGTAACGGTCAAAGAAAACAAATAATCCGAACCCATCTCCTATCGGAAACAAGTTCGGATTATATTGGTTTGGTGCGGATAACAGGACTTGAACCTGCACGGTTGCCCGCTGGAACCTAAATCCAGTGCGTCTGCCAATTCCGCCATATCCGCATAACGATATTATTGTACCGATTCTGTTTGGGTCTGTCAAGAACGAAAAAAGAGCAAAAGCAGTGCTTTTGCTCTTTTCAGTGAACCAGGAGGGATTCGAACCCCCGACCCACGGCTTAGAAGGCCGTTGCTCTATCCAGCTGAGCTACTGATTCATACCGAAGCGGGTGATGAGAATCGAACTCACGTGTTCAGCTTGGAAGGCTGACATTCTACCATTGAACTACACCCGCATACTGAACCAGGAGGGATTCGAACCCCCGACCCACGGCTTAGAAGGCCGTTGCTCTATCCAGCTGAGCTACTGATTCATTCGTAATTCGGCAAGAGATATTATGCCATAAAAAATAAGCGTCGTCAAGGCTTTTTTCTGAAAAATCAGGAAAAAACTGTTTTTTACACAATACAGCCCCGAAACCATCCTTCGGGGCTGCAAAAATCATCCTTTACATCTGCAAAAAGGCATATCTCTGTGATATTCCATAATGGCGCCTTCCATTCTGCCGTTTTCCTCAATGGTGAGGATGCCAAATGTGGGAGGCGTGCCGCCGCGGGGCATGGAAATGCTGCCGGGATTGAACAGCATCACCCGTCCTCTGTCATCATAAACAGGACGATGGGTATGTCCAAAGAGCACCACATCTGCCCCTTGTTCCTCTGCCCAGTAAGAAATGCTGTCATAATTCCAGTAAACCCGCTGTTTATGCCCATGGACAAGGAGCAATTTTTTTCCGCCTGCGAATACCATCTTCTTATCGGGCGTATCCCAGGAATAATCGTTGTTCCCCAGCACATAATGGAACGGGAGAGATGGAAATTCCTTTTTCAGCTCCATGGCGTCTGTATCGTGGTCCCCCAGATGCAGCACCATATCCATCTGCCCGCCAATGCGCCGCAGCACCTCTCTGGCATTGTCCAGATAATTATGGGTATCGCTGAAAACCAGTATCTTCATGGTTTACAGCTCCTTTTTCAGCAGTTCTTTCATCTTCCGCAGGGCTTTGCCTCTGTGGCTGATGGCGTTCTTTTCCTCAGAAGAAAGTTCTGCCATATATTTTTTCAGTTCAGGCACATAGAAAATAGGGTCATAGCCGAAGCCGTTTTCTCCGGTGGGTTCCCAGCCGATGATGCCTTCTACGGTGTCCAGACTTACCAGACGTCTGCCGTCAGGGAAAGCCGCAACGATGCAGCTGACAAAACGGGCGGTTCTGTCTTTCTCTTCCACGTCTTTGAGTTTTTCCAGAATGACTTTGAATTTTTCAGGATAAGGGGTATCTTCTCCCAGGAAACGCGCGGAATAAATGCCGGGGGCTTTATCCAGATAGTCGATTTCCAGACCGGAATCGTCTGCCAGTGTGATTTTGCCGGAGATTTCCATGACCTGTACGGCCTTTTTCATGGAATTTTCTTCAAAAGTTTTGCCGTCTTCCACCACATCGATGGTAATGCCAGCTTCTTCCATAGACACTACGTTTACATTCATATCTGCAAGGATTTCGTTGATTTCCCGAATTTTCCCCTTGTTTTTTGTTGCAAAAATAATGGTTTCCATCTCTTTCCTCCTTTTTACAGTTCCAGACCATCCAGCGCCTTTTTCTGTAATGCCTGCAATTCGCGATTGCCTTTTTCACCCAGTGCCAGCAGCTGGTGCAGCTGTTCCTGAGAAAATGTGCCATGCTCGCCTGTGCCCTGCAATTCCACAAAACCGCCTGCGTCGTTCACAACGATATTCATATCCACTTCTGCCGCAGAGTCTTCCACGTAACACAAATCCAGCATAGGTTCGCCGTCTACAATACCTACGCTGATGGCGGAAATATAGTGGCGCAGAGGTGTTTTTTCCAGAACGCCTTCTTCCACCAATCTCTGACACGCCATAGCAAGGGCAACAAAACCGCCTGTGATGGAAGCAGTACGAGTGCCGCCGTCTGCCTGAATGACATCACAGTCTACAGTGATGCTTCTTTCGCCCAGCGCTTCCAAATCCACTGCCGCACGGAGCGCGCGACCAATGAGTCGCTGGATTTCTGTTGCACGGGGATTCAGTTTCAGTTTGTTGATGTCACGTTTGTTCCGGCTGGCTGTTGCACGGGGCAGCATAGCATATTCTGCTGTTACCCAGCCGCTGCCGCTTTCCCGCAGGAAAGGGGGTACGTTTTCTTCTACCGTTGCGTTACAAATGACTTTTGTATCGCCAAATTCTATCAAAACAGAGCCTTCCGCATACTTTGTAAAATTCTTTGTGATACGGATGGGGCGCAGTTGGTTGTTTTCTCTGCCGTCATATCTGCTCACGTTAGTTCCTCCTTTATTTTCCAAAAAAATCTCTGTTTAGGGGCATCTTCATAAGAAAACAAGGAAAGCTGAGATTCTTTTCGAGGATTTCAGCTTTCTTATTTTTACGAAGAATGGATTTGATATGTTTTCTTCTGAAGACAGCCGTCGTAATTCCCCTTAAGAAATCAGGAAAGCGAAAATCAAGGTTTTCTTAAGGGGAATTTGCTTTCATTATAGCCTGATTTTTCTTTTTTGAACAGCCCCACAGAAAAAAACAGAAAGATGCTCCATCTTCCTGTTTTCCAATATTATCTCAATTTGTAATTGCTCATGGCATAAATGATACCATCGCCAATGGCTTTTGCTGCCGCTTCCTGATAAGTTGCCTGAGAAATTTTCAGGGCATCACCGGGATTGGACAGGAAGCATGTTTCGATGAGGATAGCAGGTACTGTTGTGGAATTGAGAATCAACAGGTCGGGACGGGATTTTACGCCACGGTTTGTTGTGCTCAATGCGGAAGGCAGTCTGCTCTGTACTGCCTGTGCTGCCTGCAAACTGGTCAATGTGCCGTTGCCGTCGTTGCTGTGAGCGGCGTACAGTGTTTCTGTACCGCTGGCAGAAGCTGTGCCTGCGTTCATATGGATGGAAACCATCAGGTCCGCAATCTGGTTGGCTGTTTTTGCACGGTCTGCATTGGCAGGTCTGCTGTCATCATCTCTGGTGAGATATACCTTGATGTTGGAATTGCTTTCCACATAAGATTTTACTTTCAGTACCATGGTCAGGTTCATGGTCTTTTCTGTGAGTCCATTGCCGCTGGTACCGGGGTCATTGCCGCCGTGACCGGCATCCAGCAGAAGGACTTTGTCGTATACCTGCTGAGGGTTCTTTGCTGTGATTTCATAAGCGCTGCCGGTATCCTTGATGGTATAAGCGCTGATGATGTTCTGATTGAAGCGAATCACAGTATTTCCGCCGGTGGTGGAGATGGTAAAGGACTTAATCTGGTCTGTATTCACGTTCAAAGTACCGTAACCATATACGTCAGAATAATCTCCGGGCAGTGTCAGCTCGTAATATCCATCCAGATATGCATCGTTATGTTTGATGCTGCCGGTATTGATAGTTTCCACTTTTTTCAGTGTCAGTGTATCGGTGCTGTCATCATAAGAAAGGTTTTCCAATGTGGATTTCTGGATGGTGACAGCCAGTTTTCCATTTTCTTCTTTCCATGTCATCTGTGTCAGGTCGTTTGCTTCCACCACTACGCGGAATGTGGTGCCATTCATCCAGCCTGTTCTGACTTCGCTGACATATTCCAAACCGTCTGTATTGATGATTTCATCAATATCATCCGCCTTTACGCCGGGCATATCAATGACCGTACGGTAAGGGTCCTGCATGGTGGTCACCGTTGCACCTGTTGCGCCGCTGGCGTTGATGGTGACGGTTTCTGTGCTGCCGCTGTGGCTGCTGGTGATGCTCTTGATTTCTACCTGTTCAAATGCCAGTGTCACCTGATTTTTCGCCGCGTTTGGCGTTACTTTGTATTCCATTTTGCCTGTCAGGTCAAATACCACACGGGTATAGGTTTCTCCGTTGTCCGCCGTATGCTGTGCCGTACGGATGGCAGTGACAAAAGGACTGTTGGTGGCAGTGATATTGGCAGAAAGCCCATTTGTTGCGCCGTAGAAATCCAGTACCACTTTATTGTCGCTGACATAAACTTCTTCACATCTGTTGAATGTGCCAGTGGTTGTAATGACAAAATTCTGTGTTGCTGTTTTGGATGTGGGCACAGTCACACTGGATACTTTCCCTGTGGTAGCTGTGCTGGTTCCTGTATTGGTACCGGTGCTGCCGCCAGTATTGCTTCCTGTGCTGCCGCCGGTGTTGGTTCCGGTATTAGAGCCTGTGCTGCCGTCGGTACTTCCGCCGGTGCTGGGCGCTTCGCCAATGTATACAGTTCTGTTGGGGTCATCCCATGTGACATCAATATCCAGTGCTGTTGCCAATGCACGAACAGGCAGCATGGTTCTGTCGTTGATAATCATGGGTGCCACATCCATGGTAAAGGCTTCCCCGTTTTTATAGCCTGTTTTGCTGTCAATCTGGAACACTACTGTATGGGTGTCGCTGACAGCGTAAACCTGTCTTGCCGCTTCGTTCCATGTGACGGTACAACCAAGCTCCTCACAGATGCCGCGCATAGGCAACATGGTTCTGCCGTCAATGCTTACCGCCGGCATATTGGGGTCTGTATAGCTTTCTCCATCAATGACGATGGCAATCTCTTTGGCGTTATACGCATGATGTGCGCCATTATAAAACAAGTCCATCTGGACATTGGCGGCAAATGCCGTCGTCGTGTATAACAGTCCTGCTGCCAATGTGGTCAGCAGCAGACGTTTTCCTTTGTACCACATATTTTCCGCTCCTTTGTTCTTCCTTCTTTTTATCACACAAAACAGTATATCAAATTTTGTCGGAATGAAAAGGAAAAAGTTCCATTTGCAATGGAATTTTAATAAATTCCCATGAAACTGCCATGAAAACCTCATTTTTTGTCATTTTTGCCCATGAAAAAAAGAAGCGGAAAATCCGGCTGCCCGAACTTTCCAGCTTCTTTTGAAATTTCTTATTCCCCTTCGGCGTATTTCCAGAAGGCTTTTAGTTTGTTCATGACTTTTCCATGGACACTGTCGGGAGGATATTCCCCATTTTCGTCTTTTTCTCCGGCAGGTGTGCTCATGAGGAGGGCAATGCCTTCGTCAATGGTGGAGATGGGATAAATATGGAATACCCCTTCTTTCACGGCTTCCACCACTTCATCCTTCAGCACCAAATCCCGGATATTGGAAACAGGAATGATAACCCCCTGTTTGCCCGTCAGACCACGCTTTTTGCACAGGTCAAAGAACCCTTCGATTTTGTATGTGACACCGCCGATGGCCTGGATTTCCCCTTTCTGGTTGACGGAACCTGTCACCGCCAAGTCCTGACGGATGGGCAGTTCTGCCAGAGAAGACAGGATACAGTACAGCTCTGTACTGGAAGCGCTGTCCCCGTCGATGCCGTTATAATTCTGCTCGAAGCAGACACGGCAGGACAGAGAAAGGGGGAATTTCTGGGCATAAGTCTGTCCCAGATAGCCGGTGATGATCTGTACCCCTTTGTCATGGGTCTGACCACTCATGCGGGCCTCTTTTTCGATGTTGACAATACCAGATTTGCCCACATAAGTGGTGGCTGTGATGCGGCTGGGATTGCCGAAAGCATAAGAGCCCATATCCAGCACTGCCAGACCGTTGATCTGCCCCACTTCTGCGCCGTCCACGTCAATCATGATGACGTTTTCTTCCAGCATTTCATCCAGTTTTTCTTCGTAGAGCCGCAGGCGGTCTTCTTTTTCCACAATGGTTTTCTGCACATGCTTTGCCGTCACCATTTCCGCACCGTCCAGCTTTGCCCATACTGCCGCTTCCCCCAGAATTTCCGCCAGATGGTTGAAACGGGTGGACAGCTTGTTCTGCCGTTCCGCAGAACGGGAGGAATATTCCACCACAGCGCAGACAGCACTCACATCAAAGTCCATGGTTTTTTCCCGCATGGTAAAGCCCTTGATGAACTGGGCAATCTTCAGCATATTTTCCTGAGAACGAGGCATTTCATAGTCGAAATCCGCTCTGATTTTAAAGAACTTGTCGAACTCCTCATCATAAGTGCTCAGCAGTTCGTAATAATAACTGCTGCCGATCATGATGATTTTGATATTGGCAGGGATGGGTTCCGGTTTCAGTGTCGGCGCAACCACTGTGCCCAGCTGTTCCCGAATGGCATCCATATTGATTTCCTTTGTCTTGATCACACGGCGCAAAGCTTCCCACGCCTGCGGAGCGGAGAGGATATCCTGTGCCTGCACAATGAGATAACCGCCATTTGCCTTATGGAACAAACCGCTTTTGATTTTCATAAAGTCTGTGGTCAGGTTCCCAAATTCGCTGTCGTATTCCACTTCCCCCACCAGATTATAGTAAGTGGGATTGAATGTGGTCACCACAGGCGCGCCTTTTGTTTCGCTGTTATCTACGATAAGATTTACTTTATATTTCAGTGTCACATCTTCCGGCTGTTTTTTGGAAAGCATAGGCAGAAGGGATGCCAGACCTTCTTCCCCGTCGTCCTCATCCTCAAAGAACTGGCTGATATTTTCCAATACATCTTCTTTCACAGCGTTGATATACGCCACTGCTTTTTCGTTCTGTTCATATTTTTCCTGAACAGCGCTCACATGATGACCAATGGCAAACATGCCAACTTTATAATCCAGCTGGTCTACACACCGTTTGGATTCCTTATCCAATTCCCGAATGTCCCGCATAATGGCAGAAGCTTTTTCCTGTACAATCTGGGAATTTTTCTCAATGACATCCTTCACGTCTTCCGCAAGGTCGTCATATTCTTCCTCACCCACAGGTTTCCCATCCACCACAGGCATAAAGTAAATGCCGGAATTGGTAGTCTTTACCTGAAAATCATTTTCCGCCGCTTCTTTGCTCATCTGATCCATGAGGGCATCCCGTTTTTCGTCAAAACCACGAAGCAATTCTGTTTTCTGCTTTTCGTAGTCCTCTGTGCGGAATACTTTCTGAAGCTCTGTCTGGAACAGCTGCACCAGTTCATTCATATCATCCCGGAACTTTCTGCCTTCCCCTGCGGGAAAAGACAGCGCCAGAGGGCTTCTGGGGTTCTGGAAGTTATAAACATAGCACCAGTCCAGAGGCACTTCCTCCGTTGCCGCCAAACGTTCTGTGCTGGCTTTGGCATAGGTGGTTTTCCCTGTGCCGGAGGGTCCTGACATATAGATGTTATAGCCTTTGATTTTCACATGCAGCCCAAAATCAAAGGCTTTGACAGCTCTGTCCTGTCCAATGATACCTTCCAGTGGTTCCAGTTCCGCAGTGGAACGGAAAGAGAAATCATCGGCAGAGCAGCCGTTTTTTAGCTCTGTATAAGAAAGTTCGCGTTGCATATCCTTTCGCCTCCTTGCAAAAAATGCCGAAGAAAAGGGTTCTTCGGCATCTCAAAAATCAATCTTCCTGCCCTTCATAAAAAGGCGTATATTTCCACATAATGACTGCGTCCTCGTGGGTATCGGGGTAATAATTTTTCCGCAGACCTTCGGCACGGTAACCATGCTTATGGTACAGATGCTGGGCAGGGGCGTTGCTGATACGCACCTCCAAGGTAATGCCAATCATTTCTTTTTCCATGGCAACCTGTTCCAGCTGTGCCATAAGGGCGTCACCAATGCCCTGTTTGCGGTAATCCTCCAGTACTGCCACATTGGTGATATGACCCTCGGTGATGACATGCCACATACCTGCGTAGCCCACGATTTTCCCGTCTGCCACTGCCACATAATAAATGGCAAGGTTGTTTTCTGTCATTTCCCGTTCAAAGTCTTTCCGTGTCCAAGGGATAGAGAAGGTCGCTTCTTCCACAGCCAATACGCCGTCAATATGCTCCACTGTCATGGGGATAATTTCAAACATGTTCCGCTGCCTCCTTTTCCAGACGTTCTTCCCTTTCCCTTTCTGCCTGGGACTTCCGCAGATAAATCAGTTCCAGTTCGTTGCCGGAAATGGCTTTGCCTTCTTCTGCCATGACTTTGCCGTAAGATGCCACTGCTGCCGCACGCTGCAAAGCACAGTGAGCAGGAGCAAAGTGGAAGTCCGGATTTTTCGCCAGTTTTTCTCTATGCACGGGAACGCCGTCCCCTAAGAAAATCACATCCCGTTCAAAGGTTTCGGCAATGTCGATGATGATATCAATGCTTTCTGCCATATATTCTGTCAGAGGCACCAGTTTTTCCCCTTCCCATTCATAGAAGCAGGCATACACCTGCTGCCGTCTGGCGTCCATAATGGGGCAGACGATGGCACCTGTCATAAACATATGATATGCCAGAGCATCCAAAGTGGGAACGGCCAGAAGGGGCTTATTCAGTCCCAGACAAAGACCTTTTGCCGTTGCAGCGCCGATGCGCAGCCCTGTGAAAGAGCCGGGGCCCACAGCGCAGGCAATATAATCCACATCTTTCGGGTCTGTATTTGTTTTTTCGCAGATTTCTGCCACCATAGGCAGAATGGTCTGGCTATGTGTCAGTTTATCATTCTGGGTAAATTCCCCAATGAGTTTTTCATCTTCAATAAGGGCAGCACTTGCAGTCTGTCCTGATGTATCGATTGCCAGTATTTTCATGGTTCCACCTCCTGCCGCAGAGTGATTCTGCGATAGTCCTCGCCTTTTGCAAAATCCTTTTCCACTGTCAGCCAGATGGCTTCCTTTGGGATCAGGTCGGGGAACAGCTCTGCCCATTCCACCAGGCAGACACCGTCGCCGAAAAAGTATTCTTCGTAGCCAATGTCGTCCATTTCCTCCTCACAGGAAAGACGGTACACATCAAAATGGTAAAAAGGCAGGCGTCCGTCATGGTATTCATTGACAATGGTAAAGGTAGGGCTGGTGACATGATCTGTCACTCCAAGCCCTGCCGCAAAGCCTTTAGTAAACACGGTTTTTCCGGTGCCCAGATCCCCTGTCAGGCAAAAGATCTGTCCCCTTTGGGCGTTTTTACCCATTTCTTTTCCCAGAGCCGCCGTTTCCGCCGGGCTGTGGGTTTCCCAGATTTTTTCCATAATAGCCCCCCAGTTTCTCTTTAGTACATGAAGATGGCTGTAATGCCTGTGTCGATTTCTTTGGATTCATTGCCATCGTAGTAGTACAGATCGCCTCTATTGGCTGTATAGTCGTAGTTTTTCAGATAAGCCAGCTTACCGTTGTATTTGTACTGCATGCTGTAAACGCCAGTGTCGATGAGTGTATCTTCGCCATTTGCCATTACATGCAGGTCGCCATTGCCATTTTCCTGGTCGATGTTGTTGATATAGTATACCGCATCGCCATCCGCAGCAAAGTGTACGCCGCCAACGCTTTCCACTTCTGTAGGGTCGCCGCCGTTCCAGATACCCATGGTACCCAGACCGTTTTCATAATCCTTGAAGTAACCCACATCATGAGTGGTGCCAAGGAAGTCTGCCACTTCCACATTTTCCATGGTGAAAGAAGGTTCTGCGCCCAGTTTGCCAACATTCAGTGTTGTTGCACCTGTCATAGTATCTGTTTCATAATAGCCTACCATGGTGCCGTCGTCAGAAAGGAACACATTGGCAGGAGAAATGTTTTTACCTTCCAGCTGCCAGCTGCCGCCGGTAGCATTCACTACCAGAATCTTCGGTTCTGTATACATCAGGCTCATATAATAGCCCTGTTCTGCGTCTTCCAGACTTCCCAGCTGGGAAATAGGCATTTTTTCCATATCGCCTGCTGCGTAGCATACAGCATAAGGTCTGTCATTTTCCAAAGATACGGCAGAGATGGTATCAGAAGCCACTTCTGTCAGTTTGCCGTTGCTGTAGATATATACTTTCTGGAGTACAGGTTCAATGCCTTCGCCGCCTTCCATCGCTGTACGGATGGCATCACGCTGGAGTTTTTCCTGATAAGCGTCGCCGTCTGCTTCTGTCAGCAGCGCGTCACTTTCTTCCAGATCGTCTTCAATGATAGATTCATATGTTACCAGACCTTCGCTGGGACCCATGAGCAGTACATCTTTGCCGTTGGGCATTACTTCCAGATAAGTCACTTCATCCATGATTTTCACAGGTTCTGTGCCGTAAGCATACACGAATGCGGCATAGCCTTCGCCTTCTGCCCCTGCGAAATAGATTTCATCTGTATCGCTGGTCATCATGGCTGTTGCTGCGTTTTCATGGAGGCATACAGCTTCTTCCCCTTCGGCTGTACCTTTTGCGTAAAGGGCTGTGCCGTTGTCACCGCTCTTACGGTACATCACAAAGCTGCCGTCATTGCTGATGGCATAAGAGCCGCTTTCTGCCAGAATATTGGATTCCACCAGTGTGGATGTGCCATTTACGAACTGATACAGATCAGCTGCGCCGTCTGCTGTTGTTTTTACAAAAATAGCAGCTGCGCCGTCTTTTGTGGGCATATAGTCCGCTACGGCTTCGCTCACCAGAGTACCCTCGCTGTCTGCGCCAACGCCTTTGTAATACAGGTCAAATGTGCCGTCTTCCCGTACATTGGTGCTGTAATACAGACCGCTGCCGTCTTCATTGAATGTGGTACCCCATGCGGAATAGTACTGGTTGTACTGACCGCCGGCAGAAATGCCTTCTGCTGCCACATAAGCGTCGTTTTCCAAGTCATAAATATACAGGTTGTTGTCCTTTGCATAGGCAATGCCTTTGTCTGCGTGGACTTCACCAACAGGACCCACCATTTTCCAGCACAATGCCAGAACGCCGATGAACACCAGCAGTCCGACAACGATGCCAACGATGTTGGTGCCGGATTTTGCAGGAGCCGCTGTCTGCACAGGTGCTTCCTCTGCCGCAGGTTCCGCAGCCGGTTCTTCTGCTGGTTCTGTTGTTTCTTCTGTTATCGTTTCTTCTGTCGCTGTTTCTTCCTTTACATCTTCTGTTGTCTGTGTCACTTCTTCTGCGCTCTGCACTTCTTCCGCTGCCTTTGTTTCCGCGGGCATCTGCTGTGCCTGATCCTCCGTCAGGGAAAGATCCTTCTTTTCTTCGTCCATATTTCAGGAACCTCCTTCAATTAAAAATATCTGTTTTTGACAGCCAACACTGTCCGCCCCAGCCGTTTCGTTCTTCGCATTGCCGGACTATTGACAGACCGACACAAAAAAACAGGCACGTCCGCAACCAGCCGCTTTTTCTGCCGTTGTTTTCCCTGCCGTTTCTGTTTCCGTTTTCTGCCAAAAAACAGTCTTTTTCCAACAGAAAATCCTCTGCGCAGCATTTTCCAGAAAAAAAGACCGTCTTTGCCATATTTTTCTATCATTTTGAAATTCAGATTCATCATGATTCCCCTTCCCGAAACCGGTACTTTATTATACCACAGTTATTCCAACGTTACAAGAAAAGGGGATTTTTCAAAGGAAATTCTCATCTTCTATGGAAAAAACAGTAAATTATTAAAAATTTATTAACAATCGTAAAAAATACGTAACTTTTAGTTTACAAATTTTGGATTATTTAGTATACTAATTCAGGATAAAAAAGACAGAAAGGTGATCTCATGGCAGAAAACGAAAACTTCTCCAAAGATAACAATACAGAAACAATTCAGACAGAAAATACACAGGCAGAAGCAAAGGCGGACAAGCATCTGATTACGCTGCATCTGTCCCACAAAAACGGTTCCAAAACCCTGCACCTGAAAAAAGGTCATCTCATTGCCGCATCTGTAGCAGCATTGCTGGTATTGGGCGGCGGCGCTTATGCGGGTGTTTCCTATTTGCAGACCCAGAACCGTCTGACAAACTCTCAGCAGCAGCTGGCAGAAATGGAAAAGGAAAACCGTAAACTGACCCAGCGCACAGAAATACTGGAAAACGAAAACGAAGAATACACCCAGCACATCAACGAAATCCAGATGAAAACAGAAGAGCTGGAAAACAAGATGACGGAACTGGAAAATACAAAACAGAGCCTTGCAGAAGAAATCAATAACATGAGCGGCAGCACCACTTCCACTACAACTACCGAAAGCACAGAAGACGCTTCCGCCGCAAGCAACGACACTGCTTCCGCAGAAGCAGACCTTTCCACTGCATGCCTTTCCATTCTGGAAAACGGCAGTACATCTCAGTCTGGTGAAAAAACATTCACCACCATCGTCACCACTTCTTACAACAAAGCAACATCCCTTTCCGCCCAGCTGGATAAAATGAATGTGATGCTGGATCTGACAGGGGCTTCCTTTGTGGATGTGGCAACAAACGTAACAGAAACACTGGCACAGTACAGCAACGTACCCATGGGCTATCCACTGGAAGAATATGTGATTTCCACAGAATTTAATCCAGACGGCAATGCTGCTATCAGCGACGGTCGTGTTCACAAAGGCGTTGACCTTTCCACCAGAAGCCAGATTGTACCCATCAGCGCAACAGCAGCAGGTACTGTTGTAGAAGCTACTTACCATGATGACTACGGTTATTATGTAAAGATCGACCACGGCAACGGTTTCACCACACTGTATGCCCATAACTCCGAAAATCTGGTAGAAGTTGGCGACACTGTGAAAAAAGGCGATGTCATCGCTATGACTGGTTCCACCGGCATGTCCACTGGTGTTCACTGCCACTACGAAATTCAGCTCAACGGCATTTACCAGAACCCGAAAGACTACGAATAATCGTTATGTTTAAAAAAGAAATTTTGCTGGAATCCTGAAAAAGGATTCCAGCTTTTTTATTTTATCAGGATTTTACTCCATTCCAGGATTGTTCCATTTTTTTGTAAAAAATCCCGGTGCAAAATCCTACCTTTTCACTTTGTCATGTGGTAGAATAGGCATACAAAGAGGAACTCCTCTAATCTTAAAGCAATCTTAAAGATTTTTTCCCTGTTTTCTTAAAGGGAATCTTGCTACAATAAAAGCAGAAATTTGGAGGTGTATGAACCATGTATAATATCTTGATTTGTGACGACGAAAAGGACATTGTATCTGCTTTGTCCATTTACCTTTCTACGGAAAATTATAAAATCTTCACAGCTTTTACAGGAAAAGAAGCATTGGACGTGGTTGCCCATAACGACATCCATCTGGTGCTCATGGACGTGATGATGCCCCAGATGGACGGCATTTCCGCCACAGCAAAACTGCGGGAACAGTACAACATCCCCATCATTCTGCTGACAGCGAAAAGTGAGGACAGCGACAAAATCCTGGGACTGAACATCGGCGCTGACGACTACATCACAAAGCCCTTCAATCCCATTGAGGTTTTGGCAAGGGTCAAATCCCATCTGCGCCGCTACACTTCTTTGGGCGGCATGGCAAAAAAAGCTTCCCATCTGGTCATCGGCGGCATCGACTTGGATGATGATTCCAAGACCGTTACCGTGGACGGAGAACCTGTTTCCCTGACACCCAGTGAATACAACATCCTGAAACTGCTCATGGAAAACCCCGGACGGGTATTTTCCTCCAATCAGATTTATGAACAGATCTGGAACGAGGACGCTTATGGCTCCGGCAGTGTAGTAGCCGTGCATATCCGTCACCTTCGCGAGAAAATCGAAATCAATCCCTCCGAACCCCGTTACCTGAAAGTGGTTTGGGGCTTGGGCTATAAAATGGAGAAGGAGGCGAAGGAATGACAAAAGTGACCCACAATCTGGGAATCAAAGTGACATGCATCTTTCTGGTGATGATCACAGGCATAACCGCCTTTTTCAGCATTGTCGGGATATTGTTCGCCGGAGAAAGCGGCATTTTCAGCGACCAGAAAAAATCCTATTACGACACACCTTGGTGCGAAAACACCACCTACAGTTATTCCGATAACGTGGTGCGCTGGTATATAGATGGCGCGGAACCAGAAGAAATTGCCAGCATCTTTTCCAACGGCAAAACCAACTTTGCCTTTGAGCTGTATGACTACAATGGCAATCTGGTTATAAAGAGCGAATTACCGGAAAAAATCGGTCTGACCACATCTTATTCTTTCTATTACAATGATGCGCGGGATATCAGCGGCGAATATACTTATTTTGATAATGCCGTTGCTTATACCGTTGTTGGCTATGTAGCAGACCCTCTTTCCGCACCGGATAACTACTGGCTCAGCTATCGGCTCTATAATCTGACCATGTCATTGGGTTACTGGCTGTTCCTCATTGCCCTCGTGAGTCTGTTTATACTGGCGGCATCCTTCATTTATCTGCTTTGTGCCGCAGGTCATCGAGGGGAAAGCGAAGAAATCATCCTAAACGTACAGGATCGCATCCCGCTGGATATTTACCTGCTGCTGTGGTTTGGCATCATGTCCCTGACCATGGGCATCCTTTCCGGCGGCGCTTATTACGGCGATTTAGATGTTTCCCGTATGATGGCTGTCTTTTTCGGATTTTTCATACTGGAAGCCTTGTTGCTGGCTTTGATTATGACCATGTCCACCCGTCTGAAAAAAGGCGGCTGGTGGCGAAATGCCCTTTCATATTATGTAGTGAAATTCCTCTGGCAGGTATGCAAAGCCATTCTCAGCACCATCGGTGATGCCATTCACGCTTTGCCCAGCACATGGAAGGTTGCAGTCGGCTGGCTGGTGGTATCCTCCATCTATCTTACCAGCACCTATGCGGCAGGCGTTGTGATGATACTGAATTTTGTCCTGCTCATTGTATTCTGTTCCATTGCAGCACAGTGGCAGAAACTGAGCCGGGCCAGCAAACAGCTTTCCGCCGGCAATCTGGAATATAAGGTAGATACTAAGCGTATGTTCCGTTCCTTCCGCCAGCACGGGGAAGATTTGAACAATATTTCCGAAGGCATTGCCATTGCCCTGAATCAGAAAATGAAGAGTGAACGTCTGCGGACAGAGCTCATCACCAACGTATCCCACGATATCAAAACACCACTGACATCCATCATCAACTATGTGGATTTGCTGAAAAAAGAAGAACTGACCGGACAGGCTTCCGTTTATATCGAAGTGCTGGACCGCCAGTCCCGCCGTCTGAAAAAACTGACGGAAGACCTGGTGGAAGCCTCCAAAGCATCCACTGGCAACATCCATTGTTCTCTGGCATGCACAGACATTGTGGAACTGGTACAGCAGGCTGTGGGGGAATATGAAGAAAAACTGGCGGCATCCCAGCTGGAAGCTGTTATCAACGCACCGGAAAACGAAATCGTTTACGGTCTGGTGGACGGCAACCTCATGTGGCGTGTGCTGAGCAATCTGCTGAGTAACGCCTGCAAATATTCCCAGCCCAATACCCGCGTTTATATACAGATAAAACAAAATGCGGATCTGGTATTTATCACAGTGAAGAACATCTCCCGGGATCAGCTGAACATCGACCCTGACGAACTGATGGAACGTTTTGTC
This sequence comes from Anaerotignum lactatifermentans DSM 14214, assembly GCF_900142265.1. Taxonomy (GTDB): domain Bacteria; phylum Bacillota; class Clostridia; order Lachnospirales; family Anaerotignaceae; genus Anaerotignum; species Anaerotignum lactatifermentans. Next base: position 26,493 of record NZ_FRAH01000014.1, read on the forward strand.
CGTGGGGACAGCTCCCGTTCCACAGAAGGCAGCGGTCTGGGGCTGAACATTGCCCGTTCTCTGGTGGAACTGCAAAAAGGCAAGTTCTTCCTTTCCATTGACGGCGATCTGTTCAAAGCGCAGATACGTTTTGCTCGGGCATCACTGCCGGAAGCACAACCCAATCCGGAAGAAACAACAGCAGAAAATTAACATTGCAAAAAAGATAACAATTTTATGTACTGACAGCAGAACAGACAAGAGCGGCTTTTTCTTCTCTTGTCTGTTCTGTTTTTCTTTGTCCTCTGTCCCATTTTTTTCAGAATTTCCCCTTTTTTTCTTTCTTTGAAACACCGCCTTTGAACTTTGATGTTTTCCCGTTTTTTTGCACGCAAAATATTGATTGTTCGTTTTTTCATACTTTTTATTTGACAAAAAATATACGATCTTTTTTGCTTTTTATAGGCTCTCCATTTGGAGAAAAGGCGGAAAAAGTCCAGTTTCTTCGCATTCCAACTGGTTTTTTCTCCCCATTTTGTGGTTTTGCATCCAAAAATGTCCTTCCTGCCATATTGCCGTATTCAGAAAAAATCAACCGCAAAACAGCTTTTCTTTTCTCTACAATATTTCCATATTTAATGAACTGCTTTTCATTACTTATGGTGTAAACTTAATAAAAACAGTCGTTCATATCGTTTTCTTGCCAAAAGTATACGAAATAATACACAAACTTCCCCTACTTTGTAGAAATTTTCACAGTGCCACTTGCTTTTCCTGCCAAAAGTGATATACTATTATTGCAAGCAGAAGCGAAACCAAGACCTTTCTATCGTGAAAATGGACAGATGCTGTACTTTTTTTCATTCGTTGAAAGGAATTCGCTTTCTTACAGGCAAAGAAATGATTTATTGTAAAAAATATCAATAAAAAGGAGAAGTGAAAGACATGAGAATTTCCGACAGAGTGCAGGCAATGCAGAACTCCCCTATTAGAAAATTCAACCCTATGGCTGAAGCAGCTGAAGCAGCTGGCGTTAAAATCTATCACCTGAACATTGGTCAGCCCGATATCGAAACACCTTCCGTATTCTGGGAAGCAATCAAAGGCTTTGACCAGAAAGTACTGGCTTATGCTGGTTCCTGGGGTCTGCCTGAACTGCAGGACGCTATCGTTGATTACTTCAAGAGATTCGATATGAATCTGGAAAGAAACGACGTTCTGATCACAGCTGGCGGTTCCGAAGCACTGACACTGGCTTTCCTGTCCATCATCAACCCCGGCGACGAAGTTATCGTAGCTGAACCTTACTACACAAACTACCTGACATTCATTCAGGCTGCTGACGGTGTTGTAAAACCCGTTACTACATACGCTGAAGAAGGTTACAAATACGCTATCAAAGAAAGGCTGGAAGCAGTTGTAACAGACAAAACAAAAATGATCTCCATCGTTAACCCTGGTAACCCTACAGGCTGCATCCTGTCCAGAGAAGACATGAGAGTTATCGCTGACTTCGCAAAAGAACATGATCTGTGGATCCTGGCTGACGAAGTTTACAGAGAATTCGCTTACGACGGCAGAGAAATGACATCCTTCGGTCAGATCCCTGACATCGAAGACAGAGTTATCATCATCGACTCCGTTTCTAAGAGATTCTCCGCTTGCGGCGCTCGTATCGGCTGCATGGTATGCAAAAACAAAGAATTCATGGCAGAAGTATTCAAGATTGCTATGGGTCGTCTGTGCGTACCTACACTGGACATGGTTGGCGCTACAGCAATGTACAAACTGCCTGCTGACTTCTTCAACGATGTAAAAGCTGAATATGAACACAGAAGAGACGTATCTTACGAAGCTCTGAAAAAGATCCCCGGCGTTGTTTGCGAAAAACCCGGCGGCGCTTTCTACATCACATGCAAACTGCCTGTTGAAAACACAGAAGATCTGCTGCTGTTCCTGCTGAACGAATTCAGAGACAACAACGAAACAGTTATGTATGCTCCTGCTGAAGGCTTCTACGCTACACCCGGTCTGGGCAAAAACGAACTGCGTATCGCTTACATCCTGAACGCAGACGATATGGCTAGAGGTATCGAACTGCTGGGCAAAGGTATCGAAGCTTACAAAGCAGCTGGCAACAAATAATCTAACTGCAAAATCAGCCATTTGAATATGGCATTGCCTACACAAAAAACAAACAGAGAGAAACGCAAGTTTCTCTCTGTTTTTCTTTTGCCCAAAATACGAAAAAAGAAAGCTGAAATTCTTTCTACTACAAGGATTTCAGCTTTCTTTGGTTTCTTCTGAAATTTATTCTTTTGGCTTTGCTTCTGCCCATGTATGGCGGTGCAGTTCCCCTTCCTGGAGCATGCCGGGAAATCCCTGCTGACGCAGTGCTTCATAAATGATAATGGCTACAGAATTGGACAGATTCAAACTTCTTGCCGCTTCCAGCATGGGAATGCGGATAGCCGTATCCGGGTATTGCAGCAGGATTTCCTCAGGGATGCCTGCGCTTTCCTTCCCAAACATCAGATAGTCATTTTCCCCAAAAGTCACATCGGAATAAACATGTTTCGCCTTTGTGGTTGCCATCCAGATTTTTGCATTGGGGTTTTTGTCCAGAAAATCCTGAAAATTCTCATAATACCGAATGTCCAGCAGTTTCCAGTAATCCAGCCCTGCACGTTTCAAATATTTATCCTCTACAGAAAATCCCAAAGGCTTAATCAGATGCAGCACCGTATTGGTCACAGCGCATGTTCTGGCAATGTTGCCCGCATTCTGGGGGATTTCCGGTTCTAATAACACAATATGCACGTTTTACCCTCTTTTCCGTGGAAATTTTCTCTTATTTTAGCATAAAAAGAAATTTTGTTCAATATTTCCACTTTCTGGTACTTGACGGATTCCTTTTTATCCTTTATTATTATATAAGAATAATTATTAGTTAGGAGGGTTGCCTATGAAAGAAACAGCACAAGTGCTGCGTGAAAAAGGGCTCAAGGTAACACCCCAGAGAATCGCTGTCTATAATATGCTGCTGCATTCGACAGAACATCCCAATGCGGAAACCATTTACCGCACATTGGAAGCCACCAATCCTACCATGAGCTTGGCTACCGTATATAAAACTCTGGACTTTTTCAAGCACCTTGGACTGGTACAGGAATTGAACGTGGGGGAAGGAAGCGCCCGCTATGACGCGCAGGTGCACTGCCATCCTCATACCGTCTGCACCGTTTGTGGCTGCGTTTCAGACTTATATAATGATGAATTGACAGACCTCCACAAAAAACTTTCCAAACCACTGGATTTCGAAGTGGCCTGTGAACAGTTGATTCTTTACGGAAAATGTGCTGCCTGCAAAAAGGCAGAAGAAGAAGCATAAACTTTTTCATACAGCATCCAAACATGACAGGAAGGTACAAAACAAAAGTTTTGTACCTTCCTGTTTTTTATTTTTGCTGTGCATCCTGCAAATATAATACGGATTCTTGCAGATGGTCTTGATAATATGTATAGAAGTTCTGTATCCGTCCCAACGTCTGCGCATTTTGGGCAACATCGGGATTCTGCCGGAAAAATGCCTGCAAATAACTTTCCCCATCTCCATAGACATAGTCGCTTACATCATAAGCCGCATATTTTTCATCTGCAAATACTTTTCTCTCTTCCAAATCCTCAAAAGATACGGTCTGCCCATGGATGAAAGCACAAGCATCATCCTTTTGGGTTTCTTCCCTATCGTAAACCATGACATAAAACAACGGCAATTCTCTGGTGCCATCGGCATAATCTTGCAAAGGCACCTGCACAGACAGCACCATGGCATATTCTCCTTGCGCGCCAATGAGTCTGCCAAAACTATCGTAAGTGCTCCAATTCAGCCCCATCAGTTCATACTGTTTCTCAGGAGAAATCCTTTCATCCCAAATAACTCCTTCCGGAGGGTCCTGCACCGTCAAACACATTTCCTTCTGAATACGGTTCCCCGGCAACACTGGCGATACTGCCGACACAACTTGTCCTTTTTGGAATTCCGGCAGATTTTCATAAGCCTGCTGGTAGGCTTCCTCTAACACTGTCCGCTGGTATTTTTCTTGCGCCAGCACTGTTTCCTCCAAAGGAATGGTCTGTATCTTTGTTTTTTGGCGATAGCGGTCAATGGCTTTGTTTCTGGCAATGACAGACAGCCATGCCTTTAGACTGCCCCTGCTTTCATCATATTTCTGGGGATGTTCCCATAAATCAATGAATACATCTGCCACACATTCCTCCATATCCTCAGTGGTCCCCACCTGACTGAGCACCGCTCCCACAATAGACCACAACAGCCGACTATAACGGCAGATGATCTTCTGCATTGCCTGTTCATCTCCAGCCTTGATGGCATCTATGATATTCTTCTCCTGCAATCCACACCCTCCTTTCTGAAACTGCCTTCTCTTATAGTACGAAAAAAAACAGAAAATCACTTCCCAAAATCAATATTTTCTCCCCATGTTCTCCATTGACGTCCAAATGTCCTTCATGTTATAATATCGATAGACGATATCGACACACGATATTCAAATGTTTTACAAAGGAAGTGATGGCTTTGGCAAAAAAATCACTGGAAATTTTAACAGAAACCATGTTTTATGTCTTGATGGCATTTTTGAAAACAGATATGTGCGGCACTGATGTTGCCGCTTTCATCGACCAGAAAACAAAAGGGCGTATCCAGATGGGGCCTGGTACTCTCTACACCATACTGGCGAAATTCCAATCCGAAGGTCTTTTGGAGGAAACGGAAATCCAAGGACGAAAACGCACCTACCGCATCACGGATCGGGGACGGCGCATCTACGCCGAGGAAGTGGAACGGCTTCGCCGCTGTCTGCTGGATGCGGAGGAGGAGGCACACACAGCGTTATAAACAAAAGGAGGGGCTTTCTATGAAACATCGTTTATATTTACCAACTTTCCTGCCTGTTTCTTTTCCTGATGCCATGGAAACCTTTCTGGAGGACATGGCAAAAAAAGGCTGGTTCCTGAAAAAAGTAGGCTATTTTCTGTCTTTCTGTCAATTTGAAAAAGGCACTCCTGCCCCTGTCCGCTATCGTCTGGAACCCATCCCCGATACAGTACGGACACCTTCTCAGGAAATGGTGCAGTTCTATGAAGATTTCGGCTGGAAATATCTCACGCCTTTTTCCCATTTCTTTTTCATATTCGTTGCGGAAAACCCCGATACACCGGAAATCCACTGTGACCCGCTGGTACAGGCAAAAGGCTACAAACGGATGTGCCGGAATTTCAGCGTATTTGGATTGGCTGCCCTTGTGTTGCTGGTAATCTTTCTGGGAATTCCCCTGTATCATCCATCCTTCTTGCTGGAGCGTCCCCGTTTTTCTGCTTTTGCTCTGGTAACACTGTTGGCATTTGCTGTTTTGATTCTCTGGTCTGTCCTGCGGCTTTGGAAGATTTACAGAAATCTTTCTCAGGGGAACCCTCTCAGTCACCACAAAGGATACCTGAACATCCTTTCTTTGCAGACCATTGTGCTAGCACTGTTTGTGCTGTTCCTGTTGCCTTTCAGTGACAAACTGGTGGAATGGGACGAAAACGACCAAATCACCCAATCCCTGACGACCGTGGAAGAGCCCCTGCCCTATGTACCTTTGGCGGAAATGGGCATTTCTCCCGACTGGGTGCAGACCCCTTACGACCCCATTACCATGGGCAATGAAAACAGCGACTCCAATTATATACGCAGCCGCACAAACTTCCTCGCACCTATCACATTCCACATCAGTCAGACGGCTTATCACACAGACCCTAACCTGCCAGCCGTTGCCACATCCATGACTTCTTATTACGGGGAAATGTCAAATTCGTTTCTGGCAAAAATCGTGGGCATGGATCTGGCAAATCTCTATGCAAGTACCCCCGGCATATCAGGCTACAAAATGGAAAAGAAACCCCTTTCTCTGTCTGGTTTTTCGCAAGCCTATTATGGCGATCTCCTTGGCAATGCGCAGATTCTTCTGCTGCGGCAGGAAAACCGGGTGCTGATAGTCCATTACGCTGGTGATGCTTCCCTGAAAGACCATGTGGAAGATTTTGCAAAACTCTTTACACAATCATACACGCCTTTATAAGAAAGGAGGGCATAACATGGCCTATATTCGCCGTTTGATTCCTTGTGCCCCATATGAAATAAAAATTTTTGAAGCTTGGCTGGAAGAACTGGCAGAAAAAGAAGGACTGTTTCTGGTTTCCTGCCGCCGTGCCATTGCCAAATTTGAAAAAGGCACACCAAAACCCATGCGCTATCGAGTAGACGCAGACCCAGACCGCTGCTGGGACCCCAGTCAGGAACGGCAGCAGCTTTACGAAGAATTTGGCTGGAAATACATCGACAATCGTTCGGAACATCTGGTGGTCTATGGCACCGATGATTTTTCTCTGCCGGAGCTCCACACAGATGCGGAACTGCAATTGGAGACCCTTGGGAAGCTTCAGAAAAAATGTCTGCGGAGGGCGCTCCTTGTGTTCTGCCTTTTCCCCCTATGGCTGCTTTTACATATTTCCGCCGGCAACTGGCTTTACTGGCTGCACCATTCCGCTTTGATCTCAGCTTTTGTCCTGCTTCTGTTTTTTTATTTTCTTGATACAACCAAGGAAATTCGACAGCTGCAAAAACTGAAAAAGCAGATCTTTGAGGAAACAGACGTGACCGAAACAGAGGATTTCCACAAAGCAAAAAGAAAACTGCTCCTTCGGACATGTTGCCGCATCACCGCAGAAGTTTTGCTCTTTCTGCTCCTTCTGTCTCCTTTTTGGATACAAAACTGGAACGAACGCATTCCCTTGTCTGCGCAGAACAGCACAGAGCTTCCTACGCTCTCTCCTGCCGCTTTTGGAAGCCATAAAACTCTATCGGATAGCAGCTATTTTTCCTACTACACCTCATTTCTGGCTCCTGTACAGTATGAAATTTTTCAAATCAGTGACGATTTTTATTTGGATACCCAGTATTTCCAATGTCAATCAGAATTTCTGTCCGAAAGCATCGGCAAAACTTATCTGATGACAGAAGCCGACAACAACCTGAACAAAACGGAAACACAAACTCTCGCCGATGGTACCAAACTGGAGTACCGAGCAAAAGACTTTCAAAACTATCTTGTCATCCAAAAGGGTTCTCGTATCTTGCTTCTCAAATCTTATACCGAAATCGATCTTTGGGAAAATCGCGAAAAGTTTCTTCCTCTTTTGGACAAAACCTACTCTTTGCCGGAAGAAACCTGATTTTTTGCAGAAAAAAAGACCAGACATTAGGGGCATCTTCATAAGAAAACAAATAAAGCCAAAATCCTTATGATTACAAAGGATTTTGGCTTTATGATTTTGTTCAGATTGTATTTGTTATGTTTTCTTATGAAGACAGCCGTCACAATTCCCCTTAAGAAATCAAGGAAAAAAATCAATGTTTTCTTAAGAGGAAGTTGCTTTTATCTGGTCTTTCGTATTTTCTTACTTTGTTTCTTTGTTGCGAACAGCACGCAGAATGAATTCTGTGTGGTATTTTACATGACCCTGTGCCATAGTTGTACCTTCTTCCACGTCGTGGTTTTCGATGGCACGGATGATGCCTTTGTGATGTGCCACGATAGCAGGGATAGAAGAATCCAGTTTCAGGTGTGCCATACGATAACGGTACAGCTGAATCTGCAGGTTATTGAAAATCTGAATCAGTTTGTCATTGTCTGTGGATGCAAAAATCACATTGTGGAACTGTTCGTCGATTTCAGCGATTTCTTCCAGTGCTTTTTCGGAAATTGCTTTTTCAAAGCGTTCTTCCAGGCTTTTCAGTTCTGCCAGACCTTCTGCGCCCATTTTCTTACAAGCCAGACCAGTTGCCAGACCTTCCAGAACACCTCTGACTTCCAGGATGTTGATGATGTCTTTTTCGCTCATATCCAGAACCTGCGCGCCTTTTCTGGGCACCAGTTCTACCAGGTTTTCCAGTTCCAGCATACGCAGTGCTTCTCTGACGGGTGTACGGCTTACGCCCAGTTTTTCTGCCAGCTGGTTTTCCATCAGTCTTTCACCGGGAACCAGTTTGCCTGTCAAAATCGCGTCTCTCAGTGTATTGAATACAACATCCCGCAGGGGAAGATATTCGTTAGAATTGATATTAAATCTTGTGTCTGCCATCAGTCGTTCTCCTTTCCTTCTTGCCATGGGGCACATGGTAAATCTGTGTCACAAATACATCTCTCATGGCGAACTGCTTCCGCAGGATTTTCGCCGCTTCCTTTGCCCTTTCCTGTTTGGTAAACAAACCGAAAACGGTAGGACCGCTGCCGCTCATGAGGGCGCCTTCCGCTCCGTTTTCCAACATACTTTCCTTGATATCAGCGATTTTTGGATACATGGGAATGGTGACTGTTTCCAGCACATTTCCCAGCAGCCGTCCCATGGCAGGCACATCGCCTTCTGCCATAGCCGCCAACATACCTTTGGTATCAGGGTGGTGTTCTACCTGGTCCCATTTCAGGCTCTGGTAGACCTTCGCTGTGGATACGCTTACAGGCAGTTTTGCCAGTACCACATAGCAGAATGGACAGGGGGGCTCAATATTGGTCAGCACTTCACCCACGCCTTCTGCTAGCACCGTTCCCCGGCGCACACAGTAAGGGATATCTGTTCCCATGGTCAAAGCCAGCTCTTCCAGCTTTTTCGCGGGCAATTTCAGCGAAAACAGCTTATTCATGCCCACCAGCACTGCCGCGCAGTCTGCGCTGCCGCCAGCCAGCCCTGCTGCCACAGGAATGCGTTTGTCAATCTGAATTAAAACGCCTTCCTTAATGTCATAGGTGCTGCGCATGAGTTCTGCCGCACGCCAAGCCAGATTGCGGTTATCCGCAGGCAGCCAGCTGACGTTAGATTCCAGACGGATTTCATTCTCTGGAATTTTCCGCAGAACGATTTCGTCATAGAGCCCTACGGTCTGCATAATCATCTGTAGCTCATGATAGCCGTTGTCCCGCTTGCCTGTTACATCCAGTGTTAAGTTGATTTTTGCCCGTGCTTTTAATCTGATTTCTTCCACGTCGTTCCCTCGTTTTTTCTATACTGTATACAAGTCTTGTACCTATTGTACATGAACTTAGACAAAGAAACAAGCGGCATGTTATACAAAAAACAAAAAAATCTTCTGGCAGATACTACCCAAAAAACGCCAAAACATTGCTTTTTCCATCAAAAAACGCAAATCCGACACCTGCCTTTGCAAAACACTTTTCGCCATTTGTCGTCCATTATGTACGACAAGACCATGGCACAAAAAAACAGCTGGAATCCTTAGATTCCAGCTGTTTTCATCAGGAATGTTTTACATTCCGTTTTCTTTTAGTTTTATCAAAAATCAGTCTTTTCTCATATTTACAGATGCGATTTTGAATTTATCGTGTACGGCGATCATCGCTTCGTCAATATCCTTTCTAGGGATCAGCAGAGTGATCTTGATTTCGGATGTAGAAATCATTTCGATGTTTACGCCTGCATCATACATTGCTTCAAAGAACATCGCTGCAACACCGGGGTTGGTTGCCATACCTGCGCCAACGATGGACAGTTTTGCAACGTTTTCGTCGTGAGCGATTTCCTGTGCTGTCAGTCTTTCTTTGTTTTCTTCCAGAGCCTTCAGGGCAATGTCCAGATCTTCCTGACCGATGGTGAAGGAAATATCCTGTCTGCCGTCATGTCCGTTGGACTGCAGAATGATATCTACACTTACCTTTTCTCTTGCCATCAGATCGAATATTTCAAAAGCCTTACCGGGCTCGTCTTTTACACCTAAAACTGAAATACGGGATACATTTTTATCCGCAGCTACACCGCTTACCAGCATTCTTTCCATCTTGCATTCCTCCTTCACTTCTGTACCGGGCGCGTCAGACATACTGGAGCGCACCACCAGTTTTACATTGTACTTCTTCGCCACTTCCACAGAACGGCAGTGAAGCACTTTCGCACCCAAAGACGCCAATTCCAGCATTTCGTCATAGCTGATTTCATCCAGCTTTCTGGCATCTTTTACTACGCGAGGGTCTGCAGTGTAAACACCTTCTACGTCTGTGTAGATTTCACAAAGATCTGCGTTGAGGGCTGCTGCCAGCGCCACTGCGGAAGTATCGGAACCGCCGCGGCCCAGTGTGGTCATATCCCCCAGCATATTTACGCCCTGGAAACCGGTCACCAGTACGATGTTGCCCTGTTCCAGTTCGTTTTCAATGCGTTCGGAATGGATTTTACGAATACGGGCATTGCTGTAAGTATTTGTGGTTTCAATCCCTACCTGTACGGCATTGAGGGAAACGGCTCTGCCGCCCAGCGCATTGATCGCCATTGCCATCAGTGCTACAGACTGCTGTTCCCCAGTTACCAGCAGCATATCCATTTCTCTGCGGCTTGCCTTGGGATTGATTTCTTTTGCTTTGGCAATCAGTCCGTCTGTTGTCTTGCCCTGTGCGGACAGAACGACTACAACGTCATTGCCTTCTTTCTGTGTTGCCAGAATCCGCTTGGCAACATTGAACACTCTTTCTGCATTGGCGACGGAGCTGCCGCCGTATTTCTGCACAATTAACATTATTCTACTTCCTCCTGTGATTCAGTCACTACTACAGCACCTTCCAAATCCGGCTTCAGCAGCGTCAGCTGCCAGTTGTTGGGCAGTGCTGCAAAGTAGGCGGACATTTGATTCCTGAATGTTTCAGCCTTGTCTTTTGTTACCATCGCCATCAAGGTAGAACCTGCGCCGCTCAAATAGCATGCCGTGGCACCGCTTTCCTTGGCTTTTGCAAATATATCCTCCATGTGAGGGATCAGTTCTTTTCTGTACGGCTGGTGGATTTTATCCTCCATGGCCATCTCCAGGTTTTCGAATTTCCCTGTCATCAAAGACGCTACCAATAATGCTGCCCGGGACACGTTAAATACAACATCGCTCCGGGAATAGTCTTTTGGCAGTACGCTTCTTGACCGCTCCGTAGAAACGGGGAAATCCGGCACCATTATAGCAAAAAATAAGTCGTCGGGCAACTCCAAACGTACATGTTTCATATTTTTTTCGCCCAGAGCCCCTACCACCATGCTGCCGAAAAAAGCAGGGTTGGAGTTATCCGGGTGACCTTCCATCTGAGCTGCCATTTCTGCCAGTTCTTCCTTGGTGCAAGGTCTGCCAGCCAGTTCATTTGCTGCCATGAGCCCGCCAACGATACAAGCGGCACTGCTGCCCAGTCCGCGCACCATAGGAATGTCGTCAGACTGGATCAGACGCACCCCAGGCATTTTCAGCCCCTTTGCGTCGTAGAGTTTGCGCATGGTCTGATAAATGAGGTTGCTCTCGTCTGTAGGAATGGCAATGGGCTGTTCCTTGCGGATTTCGATTTCTACGCCCTCAGGGATTTCTTCTACCCACAAATGGTTGTACAACTGCAGCGCCACACCGATGCTGTCAAAGCCAGGTCCCATATTGGCAGATGTGGCAGGTACCCGTATATGAATCATAACAGAAGCCTCCTTTTTTCGTTTTTCCCCTTTTCATCACCGATTTTTGCGGTCAAAAACAAGACCCGCCTCATCCGCAGACGATGCGGGTCGATTTCCTTGCCATTTTATTTCCTTTTCTCTTTCGTTTATTCTCTGCCGATGATTTTGATGGACTGCATGCCCTGCAAGTTTTCCAGCTGGGTCATGAGTCTGCCGAATTCACCCTGCATTTCATTTGTTTCGATGGTGATTGTCACGTTCGCGATGCCATTGATGGGAATGGTCTGGTTGATGGTCAGGATGTTTGCGCCTTCTGTGGCAATGCTGTTGAGCACTGCGGAAAGGAGCCCTGGTGTATCATCCAGATTGGCTGCGATGGTGACAGTTTTTCCTCTCGTGTTTTCGTAGAGTGGATGGACAGCGTCACGGTACTTATAAAAAGCACTGCGGCTGATGCCAACACGGTTCACCGCATCCTGTACTGTTTTTTCCTTCTTGCTTTCCAGCAGGTTTTTTACTTCCATAACCTTCAGAAAGATTTCAGGCAGTACGCTTTTGTCCACGATGAAAAAATTCTTATCTTCTTTCAATGTTTGTTCTCCCCTTTTGTATCTCTGATACATACATTTGTTTCTACTACAAGGAATATAGCACATTCTGTCCACAGTTTCAATAAAATGGGAGGGTTTTTTTTGAAACAATCCACTTTCTGTCTTTTGCACAAAAACTTTTGCCTCTTTTGCCATTCCTTTTGAAGAATTGCCTATGTTTTTTCGACGCCATCCTTCCCAATGCCCCTTTTTTCTGCTAAAATGAAAAGTGGTTGTTTCTGCCCCTCAGGTCGGAAACCCGAAACAGATGAAAAAGGAGTTCTTCATGAATAATCATACAGATCAGCTGCGGCACGAAGACTTGCTTCAGCTTTTTACAACGGAATACGAAAAGTATGCCAGCCGCATGGACCCGGAAGCCATGGACGGTCTTTGGGACATTGCGCCCATGGTTTTTTCCAAATGGTATTATACAGCACTGACGGGAGAAACCATACTGACCCCTGCCAACATCATTCACTGTGACGAGGAAGATCCAAAGGTGGAAAAGGCTTACATCCTTCATGTGGACAAAAAAGCCGCTGGCATGGAAAAATACAGCTTCCATCCCGTTTCCTACACATTGGAAAACCACCCCATACTGCGGGATATGCAAACCATACTGGATGCCTGCCTGCCGGACTGCACCGTTGACGAAAACGGCTTTTTCCTGCCGGAGGACAGAGCGGAACTGCTGCAAAAAATCACACTGCCTGATGGCTTTTATCTGGAATATCTCACACGCCTGTGTCAGCAGATGGGCTTTTTCCAGAAAGTTCCTGCCATCCATATCCATAAAGTGACCAAAAGCCCGAAAGCCGACGCTTTCTTTGGAAAAGAACCCAAAGAAGCGCTGGATACCCTCCTTTGGGAAGGCTGCGCACTGGCGGCAGAACGGCTCCAATACACCATGGACTTAGAACCGGGCATGGTCAGCAGCAGCTTTTTCTATCAGTATCTGGAAAACCACATTGACATCGATCAGGTCTTTGTAGACTTTTATAAACGGGTGGACATTGATCTGGAAAGTATCTGGAAAACGCCGCCTAATGAACTGACGGAAGAAGAACAGTCCATTGTATCCTCTTTCCTTTTTGCAGGCATTATGATGGACAAATGGGTATTCACGCCTCTTGGACACTTTTTCCATGTGGTGCGCCCCATTTCCTTCACAGCCTTCCGTTTTTATCAGAACATCAATAATCTGGCGGCACTGTTCCTCATGCACCATAATCCCGGTGCGGAGCTGTTCACACCACCTTCCTATTGCAGTCTGACAGCCATCGGCATGGAACTGACGGCAAAAGAAAAGCTTTCTGTCAATAAGCAGAAAATGCCCAAAAACATTTCCTTTGAGCGCATCATGGAAGCCATCACACCGGAACTGGAACTGCGGTATTACGAAGAAATGCTGCGTTTTGAACTGGTGACCGATGTGGTTTCTCTCCGCGCCACATTGCAGAAGGACGAAAACCTCTGGAAAGAAGCGGAACTTTCCACAGAAAATCTACTCCATGATTTCTGTTGTGACATCTTCGCCGCTTTTGCCATGGAAGACACACGGGAATACGTTCTGTCCATCCCCGATGACAACGGCTTCCCCATGGAATACGCACCAGCCGCTTCCAAGCGCGCCATCAACAAAACAGATGGTCTGACACTGGGTGATCTGCCTTTACATATCGGCGATGTATGGACACTGACGCCGCCTTCCGGCAAAGCTGGTGCTCTCACCATTGAGGTGCTGGAGAAAAAGGCAAGCAATCCTTACCTTATGTATCCACGCATTTGCAGACAAAGCGAAAAGATCACCGAAATGGAACAGATCGACGAAATTTATTAACATTATTACCATATAAGAAGGGACTTAAGATAAATCATGGAAACAAAACCTCTGATGCATCAGCATGGCGGCGATCTGGACGCCATCGAAAGAAAATACGGCATCTCCAAAGCGGAAATTCTGGATTTCAGCGGCAACATCAACCCTCTGGGCTTTCCCGAATCTGTGAAAACAGCCCTTGCCCAGAATCTGGACATCATTTCCACTTATCCAGACAAACATTACACCGCTCTGCGTGCAGCCATCGGCGCATACACTGGCGCAAATCCCGCGCATATCGTGGTGGGCAATGGCTCCACAGAACTCATTGGTACATTCATCAAGACCGTCAACGCGAAAAAAAGCCTTATCATGGGCCCTGCTTACAGCGAATACGAACGGGAAGTTTCTCTCACCGGCGGCACATTCGATTATTTTCCTCTGAAAGCAGAGGACGACTTTGTCATTGATCTGGATGCCCTGCTGGCAGCATTGACACCGGAAATCGGCATGTTCGTTGCCTGCAATCCCAATAACCCCACAGGCTCCGCTTTGACCGTATCCCAGCTGCGCACCATTCTGACCCACTGCAAAGAAACAGGGGCTTCCGTCATGATTGACGAAACCTATCTGGAATTTGCCGACAATCTGGATGAAATCTGCGCCATTCCTCTGGCTGCGGAGTTTGACAACCTTTTTGTCATCCGTGGTACATCTAAGTTCTTTGCGGCACCCGGTATCCGTCTTGGCTACGGCGTATCTTCCAACGAAGCTTTCCGTAACCGACTCCAGACCAACCAAGACCCTTGGAGCGTAAACTCTCTGGCTGCCTTTGCCGGCGAACGTCTTTTCACAGACAAAGAATTCCATGACACCACAAAGAAACTCATTTCCGACGAGCGTAAAAAAGCGCTGGCAGAATTTTCTACATGGAAAAATATCAAGGCATATCCTTCCTCTGCCAACTTCATTCTGCTGAAGCTGCTGACAGACAAAATCACTGCCGCTGAGCTTTTTGAAAAACTGATCATGAAAAAAATGCTCATCCGCGACGCTTCCAGCTTCGCTTTTCTGGATGAAAGTTTCCTGCGTTTCTGTATCCTACGTCCCGAGGACAACGCTATGCTCATTGCAGAATTGAAAAAACTGGTAGAAGAAGCGTAAAAAACTGACAATATAAATCTTTCAAAACCACATATCCTAGGGAAGAAATACAACATTTTTTTCGGAGGATATTGGCAATGGAAACCCATGAAATCATAAGCCGCAAAACTCTTTGCGGCTGTTTCTCTCTGCTGCGGCAAAGTCTGAATAACTGGCAGGCAGGCAATCTTTATTTTCTCAACAGCCACGCTTTGTATCAACACCTTTCCGCCCTGCCCTGCGGCAAGGATACCGTCGGCGGCATACTGACCCAAATGGAAAGCTGCATCCCCATGGCACTGACCACAGACAGTCTGGAAAAATTCCTGCTGGCAAAAAGCCCAGCAGAAGCAGAAGATTTTCTGGAGAGCACCAAAACGGATTTTCTTTTTCTGCTGCTGGCGGCAGGGAAAGACGATGTGCTGTGGCAGCATGTGATGGATGTCTGCGAAAACCTGCGGCAGAAACAAATGGACAAACCAAAAGAAAGGCGGTTTTGTTATGGACGAAAAACCCTATCGTGACCTGAATACCTATTACCGAAACATATTCGGCGGCAAAACTGCCAAAATCTCATTGGACGGCGGTTTCACCTGCCCCAACCGTGACGGCACCATCGGCACCGGCGGCTGTCTGTTCTGTTCCGCAGGCGGCTCCGGTGATTTTGCAGAAAGCGCTGCCCTTTCCATCAGGGAGCAAATCGCAAAGGGGAAAGCCCAGACTTCCGCCAAGTGGGACCATCCCCGGTACATCGCCTATTTTCAGGCATTCACCAATACATACGCCCCTGTGGATACCCTGCGGCAGAAATACGAAGAAGCCCTGTCCCAGCCGGACATTGTGGGGCTTTCCATTGCCACACGTCCTGACTGTCTGGGAGATGATGTAATCCAATTGCTGGCGGAGCTGAACGGCAAAACAAAACTTTGGGTGGAATTGGGGCTGCAAACGGCAAAGGAAACCTCTGCCCATTTCATCCGCCGTGGATATGACAACGACGTTTTCACCGACGCTGTAAAACGCCTTGCCGCCCATGATATTTCCGTGGTGGCTCATGTCATTGTGGGACTTCCGGGAGAAACAAAAGAAGATTTGCTAAAAACCATGGACTACATCAACAGCCTGCCCATTGAAGGGGTGAAGCTGCAATTGCTTCATGTTTTAGAACATACAGACTTGGCGGAACTGTACCGCAGCGGACAGTATACGCCGTTGACACTGGAGAAATATATTGACCTGCTCTGCGCCTGCATCGCTCGTCTGCGCCCGGATATTGTTCTGCACCGGCTGACAGGCGACGGAGATAAAAACATCCTGCTGGCGCCTTTGTGGAGCCTGAATAAGCGTCATGTCCTCAACACCATCCATAAGACCCTGCGGCAGCGGAATATCCGTCAGGGCATGGACTTTGGGGAAAAATAGGCAAAAACCGCTATTTTTCGATTTTTTTCGTATTTTATGTTTTTCTTTTCACAAAAATATGTTATGATTAGGGTTAGCAGTACAGAAAGGAGGGGGTTCCATGTCCGAAGAATCCATTCGGCAGTTAGCGGAGCATAAGCTGATCATCCTGCATCTTTTGCAGAAAATGGGCATTGCTTTGTCAAACAGTGAGATTTGCCAGTTTTTGCTGGAAAAAAATTATATGGACTATTTTTCCATCCAGCAGTATCTGACAGAACTGGTGGACGCCGGCTGGCTGGAAAAATCATGGGAGCAGAACAACACACGCTATACCCTCACTGACGAAGGCGACGAAATCGTCAATTACTTTCTGAACCACATTTCCGAACACGCCAAAAACGAAATCAATACTTACGTGCAGGAAAACAGCAAACGCATCCGCGCGGAATACGCCGTTACCGCCAATTATTTCCCGGAAATCAACGATGATTTTCTGGTAAAATGCGGGCTGAATGACGACGACGGCAACGTCCTCATGGAAATCAGCGTTTCCGTTGTTTCCAAACAACAGGCACTGGCTATCTGCCGGAACTGGCGGAAAAACGTGAGCCATCTTTATGGCACCATCCTCACTTCTCTGGTAAAAAACACCGAAGCAGAAGGCGGCGGCTTCAAAGCCAAGGAACAGAATTTCCCCGCTCCCGTGGAAGAAGAAACAGAGGAAGCCTGATAAAAAATACAAAGCCGAGAATCTGAAAAAGATTTTCGGCTTTTTTTATTGTCTTTGATTGTACCCATACATTTATACTATATTGTATCCATACATTTTCCATTGTGGTCTGACATTCTCTGGTTTCTCCTTCCAGTTTCTGGTATCCTCTTGTACAGAAACACATACAAGAAAGGACGGATATCTTGCGAACGAAAGAACTGACAAAAACCGCCGTTATGGCGGCATTGGTATTTGTAGCCATTTATGTGCTGAAAATACCGGGACCAAACGGTTACAGCCATCTAGGGGACTGTATGATTCTCATCAGTGTATTGCTTTTGGGAGGCAGAAAAGGCGCATGGGCTGGGGGCATCGGCGCCGCACTGGCTGACCTGCTGGGAGGATATATGCAGTGGGTACTGCCAACGTTTCTCATCAAAGCATTCATGGCACTCATCATGGGTTATGTCATCAACAAATGGCATCATAAGGGAAATTGGCTGGCTGGAGCAGTGCTGGGGGGTATTTTCCAGATCATTGGCTACACAGCAGTGAAGATTTTCTATTACGGCTTCGCCACCGCCATGGTCATGACACCAGGACTTCTGGTACAGACAGCTTTCGGTCTTGTACTGACTTCTATATTCGTGGGTGTTTTGGGCACCACTGGCATTTTACGAAAAGTAAAGGAGATGTAGATATATGAAAAAATTAGACGCACATGCCCATGTGGGCACTTTCGGCGGCTGGGCAAATGTTGCCATCACCGCAGAAGAACTGGTACAGCAGATGGATGCCTGCGAAATCGAAAAAACCGTTCTTTGCAGCACGGGAAGTGACGACAATTTCCGCACAAAAGAAGCTATGGAAGCATATCCAGACCGTTTCTGGGGTCTGGTATACGCCAATCCTTTGGAGGGCGAAAAGTCCGTTCAGGAAATTTATGATTTGGTGCAGAACAAGGGTTTTTCCGGTATTAAGCTGAACCCCCTTCGCCATGCCTACGTGGCAGACGCGGAATGCCTTGACCCCATCATGGAAGCCGCCAGAGAACTGCATATTCCTGTTTTCATCCACAGCGGTCACGCACCTTATGCTCTGCCTTGGAGCATTGCTCTGCTGGCAGAACGGTTCCCTGATGTAAATATCGTTATGATCCACATGGGGCATGGGCACGGTGTTTACATCGACGCCGCTTTGAAAATGGCAAGACGCTATTCCAACCTCTATCTGGAAATGTCCGGCATGCCCATGAATTCCAAAATCAAAGAAGCCTATGAAACTGTAGGCAGTGACCGGATTTTCTTTGGCACCGACGCCCCTTTCCATCATCCCACCATCGAAATGCAGAAAGTAATCACCAGCGGATTGACGGAAAAAGAAATAGAAGATGTGTTTTACAATAACCTGCAAAAATTTATGGCACAGTACGAAAAATGATACTATAAAAAGAGGAAGATTTCAAAAAAGAAATCTTCCTCTTAAACTATTAAAAAATAAATTTTATACCTTTTCAAGAACGTGGAAGGGCTTGGGAAACAAAGAGTCAACACATTTGCTCTGTAAATGTCAGCCATAAATGGTTGCCCGCATCTCTTTGCGGTGTGGGTTTCCCAACTGGAATCCCATGGGAAAAAGCAGGAGTTTCAAAGATTACAATCTGATGGAACTCCTGCTTTATACTTCTGTCTACTCGTCAAAGGCTTGAATGAAATGAGCCTTTGACAAAGCAACTTCCCCTTAAGAAAACATTGATTTTCCTTTTTCTTGATTTCTTAAGGGGAATTGCAACGGCTACCTTCATAAGAAAACATAACAAATACAATCTTAATAAAATAAGAAAGCCAAAATCCTTTGTAATGATAAGGATTTTGGCTTTCTTTGTTTTCTTATGAAGATGCCCCTAACAGGGTATCCGTTTTTTAATACCCTTCGGGCTTTTCCATGCCTACATAACGAAATCTAGGCACTTCTTTCCCTTCTACGATAACATTTTCCAGAAACATGTCCAGTGGGCGCACCCATAAGCCCCCTTCCCCGTACTGGGGTTCATAAACCACCAATTCTTCCAGTGTTTCCGAATGTTTCGCCACGCCAATGGCTCGATAGAGTTTATTTTTATAATGGAGATAATATCCGCCTTGGTGAATCATTCCATCACGTCCCTTTCTTCTAATAATGCACTGCCCTTTGGCACCACAAAGGAAAGTCCGCCTTTTTCCACCACTACTTCCAGATGGGTAAAAGGCACAATCTCCCCGTCCATGCTGAGCTTCTGGGTTTCTTTTGCGTGAATATGTACCCGTGTGCAGCAGTCCTGAAATACAAGCTTTTCCCCCGCTGGCTCCTGCAAATAAGTCCCTTTGCGGAAAGCGCCTACCAAGTGGAGGAACCGCCATCTGGATACTTTCCGCACTGCCACCAGTTCCAGTTTGCCGTCATTGATTTTTGCCATGGGAGCAGGACAGAACCCGCCGCCATAAAACTTACCGTTGGCAAGGGCAGTCAGCAGAAATTTCCCCTTGGCTTCTTTGCCGTTGTCCGTACGGAAGGAAAGGTCTTTGCCCATGGGACGGCAGAACAGCACCGCCACCGCCAGCACATAAGCCAAAGGTCCAGCCACAAAGGGGATTTTCTTCAGCTTTGCCGCCTGTGCCACCACAGCGCTGTCAAAGCCCGTGTTTGTCATGTTTACCACACGTCTGCCGTTAACCTGTAACACGTCTATAGCAACGGCTTCCCCAGCCACCTGTGCGGCAATATCCTGAAAGTTTTCCATATTGGTAAAATTCCGCAAAAAATCGTTGCCTGTTCCCGCAGGAATCAAAGCCACCTGACATTGCGGAAATTTTTTCAACCCATTGACTACCTCATTGAGGGTACCATCTCCGCCGCAGGCATAAAACCGCGCAGGTCCTTTCTTTGCCATATACCGTACATAAGCCATGGCGTCCCCCACACCTTTTGTCTGGTAGATGGTAAAAGGTAGTCCTTCCCCTTCCATGTATTCCCGGATGGCAGGCACCAGCTTTGCCGCTTTCCCCTGACCTGCTGCCGGGTTGATAATAAAGTAATGATGCATGTTGCACCTCCTGTCTTGTCTAACAGGGTACCACATTTCCAAAAGGCTGGCAACGCATAAAACTTTTTTCATCAGGAAAATATCCTCATAAAAACACAATAGCTGAAATCCTTTCTATCTCAAGGATTCCAGCTATTTTCCCCTGCGAAACAAATGAAATCTCTTTCTCAGGATTCCATCTGTTTGCCCAAAAATCCTGCGGCAGTCTGCGCCAGTTTGCCTTCCACTTCGCCCATTTTCTGCTCTTTGGAAAGAAACAGCACTGCACCCAGCGCATCCCCTTCGGCAATAATGGGCACCATCAACTGGTAAGGATATTCGCTGCCGTCGCCATCATGGAGCACCGGTACAAACTGCCCATCCCCGGCTTCTGCCGCAAAGGGGGTGCGCTTGTTGATACATTCTTCCATTTCCGGGCTGATGCGTTTTTCCAGAAATTCTTTTTTCGCGCCGCCGGAAACGGCAATGATCCGGTCTTTATCCACGATACAGGTCACATGTCCCGCGGTCTGGGCAAGGCTTTCGGCGTATTCCTTGGCGAATGCCCCCAATTCCCCAATGGGGGAATATTTCTTCAAAATGATTTCGCCTTCTCTATCTGTGAAAATTTCCAAAGGGTCGCCGTCACTGATAACATTGACATCATAGACCTTGTCTTTCCGGTTGCGCACCTGATGGACAATACGGCTTGCTGCGATATCTATGATGCCGCAGTCAAAATTTGCGGCGGTTTCTCCTTTTTGTTCATGCAGTACAAAGACGCCTTCTGTGTTCAGTATGGCTTCAATATCTGCCTTTAATTTGATTTCGATGCGGTTTTCATATACCGTAATACGGTCTATGAGAAAATCCAGATCGACTTTATCCAGCTTTTCTTTTTGCAGAATCTCATCGAACACATCCAAAGCCGTTTTTGTGATACGGTTAATGCGGATCATATTGTTTTTCTGATTCTCATTTAATTCCGCCTGCGCTTTTAGCGCGCTGATTTTTTCCTCCAGTTCCGCTTCCATTTCGTCATAGGTTTCTTCCAGAATGGCTTCTTTTTCTGGATGCTTCATAATATCTCGTATGCGCTGACGCTTGGTTGCTTTTAATTCCGCAAGAGCATCGTCAATCTGTTTCTGGATATTGGAAGCCGTTTCTGCATTGGTCTGTACCGCCGCTTTTTCCGCCTTCAAAGACGCATTCAGCCGTTCCAGAATTCCTTCTGAATTTTCTTTGATTTTCAGGATATATTCTTTCAAAATACCATCCAAGAGATCCACACGGATATGATGACTGGTGCATCCTTTCCGCCCACGTTTGTGATAGGTGCCGCAGAGATAGGCAGGCTTCAAATCGCTCCTGCTCATGGAAAACATGGGACTGCCGCAGTCACCGCAGTAGAGAAATCCAGAATACACATTGTCATATTTCTTGATTCCTCTGTAATTGGAACGGGTTCTTTTCTTTCGCTGTTCCTGTGCCATGGCGAAGGTCTGCTTGTCTATGATGGCTTCGTGGTGATTTTCAAAGACAATATGATCCAGTTCATCCTTCTTGATTTCTGGACCATTGATGCGTTTTCTGGTATATTTCCCCTGCCGTAATGTACCAATATAGAAGTCATTTTCCAGAATCCCCTGTATGGTAACGATGCTCCATTCCTGTCTAGCTTGGATTTTTGTTTCTTCCCCATTGGCTTCCCGTCGCATTTTCTCGTGCATACGGGGTGTTGGGATTTTTTGTTCTGTCAGGTAATTAGCGATTTTTTTATATCCCCAACCCTCGTTGTAACGGGTAAATATGGTCTGCACCACCTGTGCCGCTGGCGGATCTATGGCAATGGTCATATTTTTTGTATTGGTTATGATGTAGCCGTATGGTACAGCACAAATCCATTTGCCGTCATTCTGACGTCGGTCAATGACGGATTTTACTTTTTTACTGGTATCAGTAACAGGCATTTCGTTCATCATAAATCGAAACTGTATTACCGTCCAATCATCAAAGGTGGGGAAATCCACATTGTCCCCAATGGAGATAATCCTTACCCCATTGTCCCTTAAGTCCTCCAGTTCTACCAGACCACGGCTGTTTCGTCTGGAAAATCTGGAAAAATCTTTGACTATCAGGATATCATATTTATGTCCCATGAGCAGGGGACGCATTTTTTGATAGCCTTCCCGTTTTTCAAAGGTATAACCGGAGCGGTCTCTATCTTCATAAAATGTCAGGGTACTTCCTGGAAATTTCTGTTTTACATAGTCCTCAATAATAGCTTTTTGGTTTTCTATGGAGGTATTGTCCCTGTCCATCTCCTCGTCTACAGAGATACGGCAATACCCCGCAATATCATAAGTTTCTGTCAATGTTCTCACCTCTTTTTCTCTTTGGCATCAGTATATCATGGCTTTTCATACACTTGTATCAGAAAATACTGGATAAAAAGCCGCCTTTCAGCTGGCGGCTTTTTCTATGATCTATTGCTTATCATTGCACCTTTTCTTTCTGCTCCAGACCATAATTATGGAGAAGCAATCCCTCTGTCATAGAAAAAAAGTCATGGTGCCCTGAAATAAAAATAACATTTTGATACTTTGCACTGTCTTTTTGTGGTTTTGCATCTTGAAAAACCTGCTTCAAACATTCATCCTTCATTTCCTCTTCCGTCATCCAAACGGTTCTTCTTTTTGTTTTTTCATTCAGATTGATTTTCAAATAAGCAAGTCCCCCCTTTGTTTTTTCCTAGTTTTTCCAAGTAAAACGTTCTTTATACACGGTTACCACCTCAAATCTTCTTTTTGATTTTCTTCCTCGCTGGAGAGTTTATGCCCATGTGCCAGTTTTTTCAGCGCTTCTCTTTGCTTCAGCTTTCGGTCATTTCTGGCAATGGTTCTGCCATTTTCCGGCGGCAGAAAGCTCTGTTCCACATGATATCCAAGCCGTACCATCTCCGAAAAAAAGGTTTCCGCCTGCGTAAGCCAACCTTCTTTTGGCTCCGGTGTCAACGGAATAAAACCTGCCGCTTGCCGATAGGCAAATATTTTTTCCATATTTTCTTTCAGATACGTATCATCATGGAGCTTGTTGTCACGGCACTTTCTTCCATTGGGACAGGTATAGGTAATATATTTTCGGCTGTCACTCCATGCCACATCATAGCCTTCATAGTTCATATTCTGTATGAAAGTCTCCTTGCTGGTGCTGTATGCTAAGGCTTCCTCAATAGCTTTTATGAGCTGAAACTTCCAGCTTTGCTGCCGTATTGCCGCCTGATATTCTTTTGGTTTCATTGGCTTTTGCTTTGGGTTACGCCCATAGTGCTCTAAAATTTCCTGCCCATGGGCAGCACAGATTTCATCATTTACCTTTCTGTGCTGCTCCAAATCCCCATGATTTTGGTGCAGCTTTTTTCCTGTCTGGAAACTGACGGCATTCACAATAAAGTGATTATGGAGATGTTCCGTATTACAATGGGTTGCCACCAGTACCTCATATTCTGGGAACTGACGCTTTGCAAATTCCAAACCAATCTCATGGACTTCCGCCGGCGTAATCTTGGCGTCCGCAGGAAAGGACTGCACAAACTGATAAAACTGCCTGCCTTCTGTTTTTTTGAACTGCCGTTTTGTGGTCATCATTTCCACAAATGCAGTATAAGCAGTGCAGTTGATGCCCGTTACCAGATTTCTTTCTCCGTCAACGGTTTTTCTCGGGTCCATGATATATTGCATAGCGCCATGCAAAGCACCTGCCGTCTGCTTTTGATTACGCACCGCTGTAAAAATACTCATGATATCCTCTTTGCCAGATCACAGATCTCCACATAAATATCTGCCACCTGTTCCGTAAAATTTCGAAAATTCATGGTTCTGATTTTTCCTTGATGGGCAAGGATCGTCAGCTGATTTAAGTTATTGCCGATGGCTTTCAGCTCCCTTATGATTTCCGGCAGTCCTTCTATCACAACGATTTCTCTCTCCAAAGCCATATCAATCATAAATTCTGCCATGGGCTTATGAGCTTTCTCCGCTTTTTTTCTGATCTTTTCTTTTTCCTGTTTTGTCATACGCAAATTGAAACGTTCTGTTTTCATGCTCTCACCTTCTTTTTTCACTGCGGGGCATGGGGCAGCGCCCCGAACTTTCGCGCGGCGTACAGCCTGGCGCTATGCTTGCCCCTCCCTTGGGGAGGGATCGTGGTCGGCAAAGGCAAATTTCCGCCCAAAATCCCACTTTTCTTCCCTGCGGCAAAACTACCAGAAGTTTGATACCTCGCCACACAAGGGCAAATACAGCCCCAAACCGCCACCACAGGGTCAGAAGGTTCACCGCTTTTCGAGGGCTTACGCACCTGTTTCTGCTGTCCCTACTGTCCCTATTTCTTCCTCTATGCGAAAAATTTTAATATACCTTGTACCATTACTTTTGCGGCTTTGAAAGGAAAATCCAAGTTTTTTCAATGCATGACGGTTTTGATCCAGACGTTTCAACAGGGTCAGATGCGAAACATCTATGCGGTAACTGTCCCTCAAAAGTTCCGCGAATTCTGTGGGCGGCGCTTCAAAAAAGAATCGACCCTCCATCAGTTCTGCAATCTTTTCCGGCAGCAGATCCTTTTCTTTTTCTTCTATGCTGTCTTCCGTCAATTCCCAGATTTGGTTTTCCGTTCTTCTCAAAGAAATTTCCCGATACGCAATATCTCTGCCGATACAAGAGAGCAGGGCTTTGCCGCTGCCGCGTTTGTCCTCTACCAAAGTGAAACAGGAATCTGCCGCTCCCTGTATGCCAACGGTTCCTGAGATACGTTGGAACACATCTCCCGTTTCATCTTTGCGCAGATGATGCACCAGCAAAATGGCAATCTGATATTTTTTTGTAATCTCTTTCAGACCAGCCATATCCTTATAGTCTGCCGCATAACCATACTCAAAAATGTTGGAACGAATCATCTGCAATGTATCGATGACCACAAGAACGGTTTGCGGATAGGCACGCAGAAATTTTTCTATTTCTTCCTCTAGTCCATTTCCTAAAGTCGGATAGGAAAAAGAAAAATGAAGACTCGCCGGAGCGTCATCCCCCAATAATATAATGCGTTCCTGCAAACGATTTTCATGGTCTTCCAATGCCAAATATAAAACCTCTCCCTGTTTTACTGGCATCCCCCAGATAGGTTCTCCCTTGGCAATCTGAAGACAAAACCAAAGCACCATCCATGACTTTCCTACCTTTGGCGCACCTGCCAGAATATGAAGTCCTTTTCCTAATAAATCCTCAATGATAAATTCCGCAGGCATCACGATTTTTTCCATCAATGTTTTTCCATCTATATACGCTACCCTATGACTACTGTCCATAAGTATCACTCCTTTCCTGATTGAAATTGATATTGCAATCGGGTACACTCAATGTAACAGATATAAAATGACACTACAATGGATTTGCCTTGGAATGGGTAAATCCCAAAAATCAATCGGATACAGAAGGAGGGGAACAAAATGTTTGAGATCAAATCTTTGGCAGAAAAACGTGATTATCCTGATCTGTTTACCGTTCGGTTTGCCAGAGAGAAATTATATATCGGGGATACATCTTATCCCATTGGACAGTTGTCCGTAGATATGCTGAACGTATCCAAAGAATCGATGCTGAAACTGAAAAGCCTTTCTGAATCTTTCGCCAAAACCATAGACCAGAAATTCTTTTCTCCAAAAGAACAGCACTCAAGAGACATGGTTCTGGAAGCACAGGGAGCATGGAATCAATTCATGGCTTTTGCCAAAGAATTTCCTGTCATCAAAGACTTACGTATCCCTATGAAAGAATTTCAGGATATGCTGCCCTCTGCTTATGATGAAATTCACGGAAAGTGTTCTGATGTTACGCAGGAATGTTCCATGTATTACGAAATGTTTGCTGAAATGATTTTCGGCTGGATCAGAATGGTAAACGACATTGCCACCTTCCTTTCCTACGCTTCCGCCTTCGTAAATCTCTTTTTGGAACGTCTGAAATATCATAATCCAGAAGCCTATGCATCGGCTTATTATGATTTTATGACCAACCGACAGGTGCAACTGGAAATAGAAAAAGCAATTCCCCATGGGCTGCCTTTGATTAACCAAACCCATGAAGTAGGTTTGGAATTTGTCACCATGACAGAACAGGACGAATCCCAATCCTTCTGCATTGCGGAACGATTTGTATTTACGAACCTCTTTTCTTTTTTGCAGGTGGATCTATATCGAGGGCTTATGATTGGGCACGCACCAAAGAAATGCCAAAATTGCGGAAAATATTTCCTTTTGGAAAAGGGATACCATGTCAGCTACTGCACAAATATTGCTCCCGGCGAAACCACTCGTACCTGCAGACAGGTCGGCGCACATAAAAAATCCGCCGCACAGACAAAAACACCTGCACAGGCGGAATATCAAAAACTATATAATCGTTTGAAAACAAGAAAAAACAGGAAGAAAATCTCTGTGGAGGAATGGAATCAGGCAGTTGCCTGGGCACAGGAAATGAAAGACAAAGCGGAGCAGGGAGAAATCAGTGAGTGGGAGTTGAAGGAAATGTTTGAGAGGGTTTGATCAAAACTTCTTGGACCTTCTTTAAGATAGATGCATTCCCAGCACTTAATAATATACTTAAGATTAAACTTTCTTCTCTCATTGATTCTACCGACAGATACTCAGGCAGTGTGAAACTTTTTCTGTAAATATGTAATTGAAGAGGTTCTTCTATGGTAAAATTTAAATCATAGGAGGACCTTTTATTATGGCAAAACAGAAGAAACCCATACATCGGGTACAAATGACAGAGGGAAAACGAAACATTATTCATCAGCTCATGGAAGAATACGATATTCAGACAGCTGAGGATATTCAGGAAGCTCTAAAAGACCTTCTGGGCGGAACCATCAAAGAAATGATGGAAGCCGAAATGGAGGATCATCTCGGATATGAAAAATCTGAGCGTTCTGACAACGATGATTACCGAAATGGGT
>NZ_FRAH01000018.1 GCF_900142265.1 Anaerotignum lactatifermentans DSM 14214
CAAGTATGGAAATCGACATTTTTGGTGTAGAGGATATTTTGTAGATACAGTAGGCAGATATGAAACGGCAATAAAAGAATACATCAAAAATCAGCTGGAAGATGATATTATGAATGATCAAATAAGTTTAAAGGAATTTACAGACCCGTTCACGGGTGAGCCGGTGAAATAAGGCATAAAAAGTGCCCCCGAGTAGGGGGCAGCCAGAGTTAAAAGTGTGGTTGCCAGACTATTCAATGCCACCTTTAGGGGGCTACCACAAGAGATAGACCCTTATAGGGTCTGATCAAACCACCCGTTCAACGGGTGGTTTTGATTTCCAAAACAGCTTCAAAGAAATTGTTTCCAAAAAGAAACAAAAAAAGAAGTTGACAAACGAAATGAAATATAGTAAGATAGAGAAGTCGTCGAGGCGTGGCTCAGCTTGGTAGAGCGCTACATTAGGGATGTAGAGGTCGCAAGTTCAAATCTTGTCGCCTCGATTGGACAGACCGGAAATGTCGGAAACGGCATTTTCGGTTCTTTTTTCCAAAGCAGCTTCAAAGGAAATGTTTCCCAAAAGAAACGAAAAAAGAAGTTGACAAATGAAACAAAATATAGTAAGATAAACAAGTCGTCGAGGCGTGGCTCAGCTTGGTAGAGCGCTACATTAGGGATGTAGAGGTCGCAAGTTCAAATCTTGTCGCCTCGACTTTTTTTAACTCGTTAAAACGTTGTCTGCAATGTTTTGACGAGTTTTTTTCTTTTCAAAAAAGAATTTTCACGGTACAATGGAGAAAGAATATTTTAAGGTAACAACCACGAATTGGGGTGAGTATGTGGAGAAAAAGAACGATGCCGTAGAAAGCAGCGCATTGGTATCCCGCGCGAAAAATGGGGATATGCAGGCATTTGAACAGTTGCTTTTGCAGCATGAAAAAATCGTTTTTAACATCGTGCTTCGTATGATGGGCCCTGGTGAAGATGTGAAAGATCTTTCCCAGGAAGTTTTTTTGAAGGTTTATCGAAATCTGTCAAAATTCGATGAAAAATCTGCTTTTTCCACCTGGATTTACCGCATTGCCGTCAATACATGCATTGATGAAATGCGTCGCCGAAAAGGAAAACAAACCTATTCCTTGGAGGCAGAGATCGAGGATACAGAAGGCAGCTATCAAAAACAGTTTGCCGATACAGGAGAAACACCGGAAGAAAGCCTGATGCGTAAGGAAGGGCAGAGTGAAGTCCTTCGGGCGCTGGAAACTTTGTCGCCAGAACATAAAACAGCCATTGTGCTGCGGGATATCCGTGGCTTTTCTTATGAAGAAATTGCAGAAATGACAGATACAGCGCTGGGAACCGTAAAATCACGCATTTCCCGAGCCAGAATACAATTAAAGGAAGAAATTTTAAAAATTAGGGAACGAAAATCAAATGATTTACGTCAAAAAAGCAGAAAGGAGGGAAGGACATGATGAAATGTAGCCAGTATCAGGAGAAATTCTGGGATTATTACGACGGCACACTTACTGCGGAAGAAGCGGCAGAACTGGAAAAACATCTGGAAAGCTGCCCGGAATGCGCAGCCGAAGCAAAAATGGTCAAACAAATGCTGGAAAGCCTGCATACCCTTCCCGAAGCTGCTTTGCCGGAAGGCTATCATGAAGAATTAATGGGAAAAATCGCAAAAGAAAACTTGGCGAAAGTTTCAGATGCTTCTATAGATCAGACAGAAAAACAGGAAACAGGTAAAGTAGTACCGTTCCCTCAGAAACGTCGGAAAAACTGGAAGAATTTCGGTCTGGTTGCCGCAGCAGTGGTGCTGGTGGCAGCGGCAGGCGGAATCCAGGGCATTCAGCAGCTGCGGGCACCGCAGGAAGCCATCATTCAGGAGGCAAAAAATACACCGGAGGCATCCGGTTATGGAACAGAAGAAACAATCACAGCAGACAACAGTACGGCTGACGAAACAACAGAAACATTGCAGGATGCAGTGGTGGAAGAAACTACAGGCACTGTATCCGCAGAACCCAAACAGACGACAGTTCAGCCGAAAATCTCTACGACGACACCAAAAACAACAACCACAACAGAAACGACAAAACCGGCAGACAGCGAACAGAAAGCACCTGTACAGAGTGTGCAGGAAGAAGCAGCCGCGCCAGAATCCACAACAAATCAGCCACAGGAAGAGGCAGCAGAGCAGCCTTTGGTGGGAGCATATTCCATGAATACCATGTCAGACGACGCAGCAGGCGCTGGAACAGCAGAATCCAGTCAGCCAGTTGTTGTACGTGCCAGCGATATGCAGATGCCGGAACAGGTTTCCTTGCAGGTAAATGATGTCAAGGAAGCTATGGATGGCATCCGTACCATTATCACAGAAATGGAATTGACAGAAAAAGAAGCAACAGAATCTTCCATCACAGTGACCATGAAAGAAAATCAGAAACAGACATTCTTTGATGAATTATCCGAAATCGGTACACTGCCTGAAACAGAAGTCAGCGAAAGCACAGCGGAAACAAAGATTGATGTGAAGGTTGTTTGTGTAGAAACCAAAAAATAAGCGGATCAGAAAAACCGGAACCAACAGATGTGTTGAATTCCGGTTTTTTTATTGTCTATTATTTTGTTTCAATATAGAAAGAAATGATTGTACAAAATCTTATACAATTTGTATAAATATCTGAATAAAAACTTAGCAATTTGTATATACATACCAAACTTTAATAATCTACTTGACTAAAGTGCTAAACTGGCTTAATATGAAGAAAAGCATATGGGAGGTGCCTTATGACTGATTGGGATGGATTATTGAAAAAAGAAGAACAGACGGTGTTTCGTCTGCGGGCGCTCTTTGAACAGTACGGCTATCGTAAATTCAAAATGAGCAAGTTTGAAGAATATGATTTTTATGCAGAAAACAGAAGTTTTTTAACAACGAAAAATATCATCACGTTTCAGGGGTTACAGGGGCATTTGCTTGCATTGAAACCTGACGTGACATTATCTATTGTAAAGCATACAAAGGGCAATTACGACTGCCCTGAGAGAGTATATTACAACGAAAATGTATACCGTGCCAGAAAAGACGACGGAGAATATAAAGAAATTATGCAGGTGGGACTGGAATATATTGGCGAAGTGGATGATTACGCTGTCAGTGAAGTGGTGCTGCTGGCAAAGAAAAGTTTGGACAGTATTTCCAGCCGCAGTGTGCTGAATATTTCTCACATGGGCTTTGTACAGGGATTATTGGAAGAAACAGCCCTTCCGCCTTCCCAGCAGGAGAAAATTCTGGTCTGCATTGGTGAAAAAAATGCCCATGGCATTGCACAGATTTGCAAGGAAAACGGTGTTTCTGAAGAACTTACAAGGCGTTTGCAGACATTGGCATCCCTCCATGGCAGTCTGGCAGAAATCCTGCCAAAAGCAAAAGCCCTTTGCGGCAATGAAAAAGCAGAACAAGCCATTGGAGAACTGGAACGGCTCTATGCAAACTTGAAAGCCTGCGTGTATGACCATGGCATCCATCTGGATTTCTCCATTGTCAACGATATGGATTATTACAACGGCATTATCTTCCAAGGATTTGTGGATGGTATCCCCACAGGGGTGCTTTCCGGCGGCAGATATGACAATTTGGTGCATAAATGCGGTAAGAATGCCGACGCACTGGGATTTGCAGTTTATATGGATATGCTGGAACGTTATGGGGAAGAAGAAAAGTCTTATGACGTAGATGCATTGCTGTTGTGTGACGAAAATACCGATACCATTGGAAAACTGCGGGCAGTGCAGATGCTTCAGAGCATGGGGCTTTCTGTGGCAGTGCAGAAACAGGATGACGGCAGACTGAAATACAAACAGCTATGCCGGTTGAGTGAAAGCGGGGTGGAAGTCATTGGCTGAGTATTTGAATATTGCGTTGCCCAAAGGCAGGTTGGGGGAAAAAGCCTATGATATTTTGGAAGGCATTGGCTTTGGCTGCCCCTCCATTCGGGAACAGAACCGAAAGCTGATTTTTGAAAATGAGGAAAACCATGTGCGGTATTTCTGGGTAAAGCCTTCTGACGTTGCTGTGTATGTGGAACGGGGCGCTGCTGATGTGGGTATAGTAGGCAAAGATATTTTGCTGGAACAAGGGTCTGATGTTTATGAACTGTTGGATTTGGGTATTGGCAAATGCCGTATGGCAGTGGCAGGTATCAAAGGCACAAGACTTACTACAGACAAAACCCTCCGTGTAGCAACGAAATTTCCCAATATCGCAAGGGAATATTTCCGCAGACAGAGTATGGAAATTGAAATCATCAAGCTTCATGGCTCCATCGAAATTGCACCGATTCTCCATATGTCAGATGTAATTGTGGATATTGTGGAAACGGGCACGACGCTAAAAGAAAATAATCTGGAGCCTTTGGAGGATATCGTGCCCATTAGTGCAAGGCTTATTGCCAATAAAGCCAGCTACCAGTTCAATTATGAACGGGTACGGAAAATGTGTGAAAAAATAGAAGAACTTCGAGAGAAAGCAAAATGAGGTGGTACAAATGATTAAACAGTATCGTTATGCAGAAATATCTATTGACGATATTTTTCATAGAACAGAAGAAAAAACAGATGTGGCAGATGCGGTAGCGGAAATTTTGGCAGATGTAAGAAAAAATGGCGATGAAGCCCTTCGGCGTTATTGTGAACGCTTTGACGGTGCGAAACTGGATGTGTTGGAAGTGTCCGCAGAAGAACGAGCGGCTGCAATGGAAGCAGTAGACCCAGAACTCATTGCCATTTTGAAAGAAGCGGCAGCAAACATTCGTGCTTTCCATGAAAAACAGAAACGGACAGACTTTGTGATCACGGAAAAAGACGGCGTAGTGCTGGGACAGAAAATCATTCCCTTGGACAGAGCTGGTATTTACGTACCTGGCGGTACAGCATGCTACCCGTCT
Organism: Anaerotignum lactatifermentans DSM 14214; assembly: GCF_900142265.1. GTDB lineage: Bacteria > Bacillota > Clostridia > Lachnospirales > Anaerotignaceae > Anaerotignum > Anaerotignum lactatifermentans. Next base: position 4,935 of record NZ_FRAH01000018.1, read on the forward strand.
ACGGTTTTGATGGACACCATTCCGGCAAAAATTGCAGGTGTAAGAGAAATCATCATGACCACTCCAGCTAAAGGCGGTAAAATCAACCCGGTTATTTTAGTTGCAGCAGAAATTGCTGGCGTAGACCGTATCTTTAAAATCGGCGGCGCACAGGCTGTTGGTGCATTGGCTTATGGTACAGAAAGTGTGCCTCGTGTGGATAAGATTGTAGGACCTGGCAATGCCTTTGTGGCAGAAGCCAAAAAACAGGTTTTTGGTCGGGTTTCCATTGATATGATTGCAGGTCCCAGCGAAATCCTGATTCTGGGGGATGATACCTGTGATGCGGAGATTGTTGCGGCGGATATGCTTTCTCAGGCAGAACATGACACCATGGCAAGCGCTGTACTGGTAACAGACAGTACAAGATTGGCAGATGCCGTTTCTGCGGAACTGGAACGGCAGATTCCTCTGCTCCCTCGGGCAGAAATTGCCAGAGCATCCATTGATAATTGCAGCAAAATCATTTTGGCAGAATCCATGACACAGGCGGTGGATATTGCAAATGAAATTGCACCGGAACATCTGGAAGTTTGTATAGACAATCCTTTTGCGTATCTGGCACAGATTCGCCATGCTGGTTCTATTTTCCTTGGGAAACACGCACCGGAAGCCTTGGGGGACTATTTTGCAGGACCAAACCACACCCTGCCTACCAGCGGTACAGCTCGCTTTTCTTCCCCTTTGTCCGTAGATGATTTTATCAAGAAATCCTCTTTTACATACTATACCCAACAGGCTCTGGAACAGGTGGGCGAAAAGATTGTGCGTTTTGCAGAAGAAGAGGGTTTGCAGGCACACGGAAAATCTGTTTCGGTACGCCTGGAAAAAGGAGGAACGTTATGAGCAGATTTTTAAGCGCCCGTTTTGCGGGACTGGAAGCATATACCCCTGGGGAACAGCCCCAAGATATGCAGTATGTAAAACTGAATACAAATGAATCTCCGTATCCTCCTTCACCGGAAGTGTTTGCAAGGATAAATGGGGATGAGATTGGAAAATTACAGCTGTATCCAGACCCGGAAGGAAAAATTCTGCGGCAGAAACTGGCTGACCTTTACGGAGTTATGGCGGAGAATATTTTCCTTTCCAATGGCTCTGATGATATTTTGAATTTTGCCTTCATGGCATTCTGTGATGAAACCCATGGAGCTATGTTCCCGGAGATTAGCTATGGTTTTTATTCTGTCTATGCTGACCTCTATGGGGTGCAGGCAAAACAGGTGCCCTTACAGGCGGATTTTACCATCTCTGCGGCGGATTACTGTAAGAATGAGGCAATGGTAGTCATTGCCAATCCAAACGCGCCTACGGGGCTGGAATTGCCTCAGAATGACATCGAAAAAATCATCCAGTCCAATCCCAACCATGTGGTGATCATTGATGAGGCATATATTGATTTTGGTGGTACCAGCTGTGTGGATTTGATTCATAAATACGATAATTTGCTGGTGGTGCAGACCTTTTCCAAATCCCGCTCCATGGCTGGGGCAAGATTGGGCTTTGCCATCGCTTCCAAAGGCATCATTGAGGACTTGAATAAAATCAAATACTCCACAAACCCCTATAACATCAACCGCATTACATTGGCAGCAGGGGAAGCAGCTGTGGACAGCAATGATTACTATATGGAAAACTGCAAGAAAATTGCCGCAACCAGAGAAAGAACCACAAAAGAACTGCGGGAAATCGGCTTTATGGTGCTGGACTCTGTGGCAAACTTTATTTTTGCTAAGTCCGATGCCATAAGTGGTGCGGATTTGTATGCTGGCTTGAAGAAAAAAGGTGTATTGGTACGGTATTTCGGCAAAGAAAAAATCAAAGACTTTGTGCGCATCACCATCGGTACCGATGAACAGATGGATGTTTTATTGGAAAAAACAAAAGAACTGCTGGCGGAAGGAGGTAAAGCATGAGAAGAAGTGAAATCGAACGGAAAACAGCGGAAACGAACATTTCTCTTGCCCTGAATCTGGATGGCACAGGCAAAAGTAACATAGATACCGGATGTGGCTTTCTCAATCACATGCTGACCCTCTTTGCCAGACATGGTCGCTTTGATTTGGATGTGACTTGCCACGGGGATGTGGATGTAGACGACCATCATTCCGTAGAGGATATCGGCATTTGTCTGGGTATGGCTTTTGCGGAAGCCTTGGGCAATGGTGCAGGCATCCGCCGTTATGGACATATCATCCTGCCTATGGATGAAACATTGATTTTGTGTGCCGTAGACCTTTCCGGTCGTGCCCATCTGGAATATGGGCTGGAAATCCCTACAGAAAAAGTGGGTACCTTCGACACGGAACTGACAGAGGAATTTCTCATTGCTTTTGTACGGAAGGCAAACATGACGCTCCATGTGAAACAGATTTCTGGCAGAAACAGCCATCACATCATCGAAGGCACATTCAAAGCCCTTGCCAGAACGCTGGCACAGGCAGTTTCCATTGACGAAAAATATCGGGATGAAATCCCGTCAACAAAAGGGGTGCTGTAATGGTAGGAATCATTGATTATGGCGTAGGGAATCTCTTTTCCCTGAAAAGCTCATTGGCATATATCGGAGAAGAAGCAGTGGTGACAAATGACCCTGCTGTATTGCAGAAATGCGACCACATTATCCTGCCGGGCGTTGGCGCTTTCGGGGACGCGGCGGAAAAACTGCGTCAAAGCGGCATGGCGGAAGTGGTGCTGAAAGAAGCGGCGGCAGGCAAGCCTTTGCTGGGCATTTGTCTGGGGATGCAGCTGCTTTTTGAAAAAAGTTATGAATATGGCGAATATGCAGGTCTGGAGCTCATTCCTGGTGTAGTGCGTCCTATCGCGCCTATGATTAGCGAAGGGCTGAAAGTGCCGCACATCGGCTGGAATGGACTGCATTTTCCAAAAGAGAAAGAAAAATCCCCTATTTTTGCGGACTTGGCAGAAAATGACTGTGTGTACTTCGTACATTCCTTTGCAGCTGTTGACTGCGCGGATTTTGTGACAGCTACAGCGGAATATGGCGCAGAACTGACAGCGGCAGTGGCAAGAGGAAATGTATATGGCTGTCAGTTCCATCCGGAAAAAAGCGGAGAAGTGGGACTGAAGATACTGAAAGCATTTTGTAACCTGTGAGAGGAGGAAGGCACATGTTTATTTTTCCTGCCATTGATCTGATCGAAGGCTGTGCGGTGCGTTTGGTACGTGGGGACTATGCCAAGAAAACCGTTTACAGCGATAATCCTGCGGCAGTGGCACAGTCCTTTGCCAAAGCAGGTGCCCAGTTTTTACATCTGGTGGATTTGGAAGGCGCAAAAGATGGCACCACGCCCAATCTGGAAACCATTCGGGATATTGTGGCAAAAAGCGGCTTGAAAACAGAAGTGGGCGGCGGCATCCGCTCTGAAGAAACCATTCGGAAATATCTGGATGCGGGCGTATACCGTGTGATTTTAGGTACAGCGGCTATCACGCAGCCGGATTTTCTGGAAAATATGGTGGCAAAATACGGTGAAAAAATTGCCGTTGGTGTAGACATCAAAGATGGTATGGTTGCCATCAAAGGCTGGACAGAAGTTTCTGCTTTGACCTGTGACGCTTTTTGTGAGAAACTGGAAAAGATGGGCGTGAAAACCATCATTTGCACAGATATTTCTAAAGACGGGCTTCTTTCCGGCACCAATCTGGAATTGTACCGTCACTTAGGCGAAACATACCACATGGATATTGTGGCATCCGGCGGCGTTTCTTCTTTGGAAGATGTAGCGGCTCTGGAAAAAATGGGGCTGTACGGCGCTATTTTGGGCAAAGCCTTGTATACAGGGCATATTGATTTGGCAGAAGCCGTAAAACTGGCAAAGGGGGAAGGCAAATGATTACAAAACGCATCATTCCCTGTCTGGATGTAAAGGACGGACGGGTAGTCAAAGGCATCAATTTTCAAGGGCTGAATGACGTTTCTTCTCCCATTGAACTGGGGAAATATTATAGCGACAACGGCGCCGATGAACTGGTGTTTTATGATATCACAGCGTCAGCGGAAGGACGTGCCCTTTTTACAGATATTCTGAAAAAAGTAGCAGAAACCATTTTCATTCCCCTGACTGTAGGCGGCGGCATCAATACGCTGGAGGATTTTGACCGCGTACTGAAATGCGGTGCCGATAAAGTCAGTGTCAATTCTGGTGCCATCAAAAATCCTGACCTCATCGCACAAGCGGCACAGAAATACGGTGACCAGTGTGTTGTCCTTTCTGTGGATGTGAAACGGGTAGATGGTAAATTTACGGTCTTTGCCAAAGGCGGACGGGAAAACACAGGCATGGATGCCATCGAATGGATCAAAAAATGTGTGGCATTGGGCGCTGGGGAAGTGGTGGTCAACAGCATTGACACTGATGGCGTGAAAAAAGGCTTTGACTTGGAAATGCTGGAAGCAGTATGTGATGCCGTTTCCGTTCCTGTCATCGCGTCCGGCGGCGCAGGGTCTATGGAGGATTTTGTGACACTGTTCAAAGAACTGCCCAAAGTGGATGCAGGTCTGGCGGCATCTATTTTCCATTTTAGCGAAGTGAATATCAAGGAATTGAAAGAACGTCTGGCGAAAGAAAACATTCCCATGCGGTTATAAAAGGAGATTGGACGTATGTTTGATTTGAATACATTGAAGTTTGACGAAAAAGGGCTGATTCCTGCTGTTGTGGTGGATGTCCTCAGCAAAAAAGTTCTGACAGTGGCTTATATGAATCGGGAAAGTCTGGAAATCAGCATGAAAGAAGGCAAAACCTGCTTCTGGTCCCGTTCCCGTCAGGAATTGTGGCGGAAAGGAGAAACTTCCGGCAATTATCAGCATATTGTTAGCATCACTGCCGACTGTGACAGAGATGCCCTGACAGTGGAAGTGCTGAAGGACGGTCCTGCCTGTCATTTGGGTACAGAATCCTGTTTCAATGAAACAGTGTACCAGAGTGAAGAAAACCATGGTTTTTCCATTGATGGGCTCATGGAATTGCTGGAAGGCAGAAAAGCCGATAAACCTGAAGGTTCTTACACCACATATCTTTTCGAAAAAGGTTTGGATAAGATTTTGAAAAAAGTAGGGGAAGAATCCACAGAAGTCATCATTGCCGCAAAGGCAGAAGATAAAAAAGAAACCATTTACGAAATTGCGGATCTGGCGTATCATGTACTTGTATTGATGGTGGAAGCTGGCATCTCTCTGGAAGATGTGCGGAAAGAACTGGCTTCCCGTCATATCATCGACCATAAAGTGAAACAGGAGAAGATGACAAAATGATACCAAAAGCCAATTATCATACCCATACAAAATATTGTGACGGTAAAAATACGGTGGCGGAAATGACAAAAGCCGCTTTTGACAAAGGATTTACCCATTTGGGATTCTCCGGTCATGGTTATACGGATTTCGACGAAAGCTACTGCATGTCCAGAGAAAATATCCAGAATTATCTGCGGGATATTGCGGCAGTAAAAGCGGAATATGCCGGAAAAATGGAAGTTTATGCCGGTGTAGAACAGGATTGTTTTTCCACAGAACCGACAGATATTTATGACTATGTCATTGGTTCTACTCATTATGTATACAAAGATGGGCTGTACCACACTGTAGACGAGTCCGAAGAAAAAACAAACACCATTGTGCGGGAGTTTTTCGGTGGGGATTTTCTGAAATATGCCGCTGCTTACTTTGAAGCAGAAGCACAAGTGGTAGCGAAAACAAAACCGGATATCATCGGGCATTTCGATTTGATTTCCAAGTTCAATGAAGGAAACAAGTATTTTGATATGGACGAAAAGACCTATCGTTTTCTGGCATTGGAAGCCATGGAGGAATTGCTGCGGACAGGAGTGCCTTTCGAAATCAACACAGGCGCCATGTATCGAGGACTTCGGACAGAACCATATCCCTCCTATGGACTTCTGAAAGAATTGCAGAAACGGGGCGGGGAGATTGTTCTCTCCAGCGATAGCCACGACTGTAATTCCATTGGTTTTGCCTTTGGAGAGGTGGCACAGGCTTGTCGGGAATTTGGTTTCCGTTATACAAAAATCTGGACACCGGAAGGCATGAAGGAAATCCCTTTGGATTGACAAAATAGAAAAGCACAAAATTTCTTTTGTAAGAGATTTTGTGCTTTTTTTGTTTCTATATGAATTTTATGGTGAGTTGACTTAGTTATCCCAAAGGATGATTTCGCCTGTTTCCAGTGATTTTTTTACGTCGATAGTACGCTGGTTTTTGCTGCCCTTGAACCGCAGTTCCAAAGAACGCTGATCCATAAGAAAAGGTCCATCTACCAGAACATCGGTGCTTTTCAGCAGCATCATTCGTTCAGGATTGTTTTCTTCCAGCAGGGCTTCCCATGTGTAGCCGGTGTAAGTCCAGACGTTCAGTCCCATTTTATGTGCGCCTTCTGCAAGAGCAGTGCAGGGAGCAGGCTGTTCCATGGGATCGCCGCCGGAAAGGGTAATGCCGTCCAGCAGAGGATTTTCCACTGCTACGTTCAGAATATCTTCTGTATCAGACCAGAAACCGCCTTCGGGGTCATGGGTCTGAGGGTTATGACAGCCCGGACAGTTGTGATGGCAGCCTTGTGTAAATACCGTTAAGCGAAAGCCTGCGCCGTCAACGATGGAATCGTTGACAACGCCGCTGATTTTGATTCTCATATCAATCTTCCTTTGGTGTCAGTTTTACTTCAGTCACAACGGAGTGTTTCACTCTGTCCCGTACTTCCGCACGTTTTGCGTTATTGAAACGATCCAGTGTACCTACCAGATAACCGGTGATACGGCGGATTCTCTGGAAGCCTACTTCGCCTTCATTTTCTTTTCTGCCGCATTTGGGGCAAGTATCACCGATGATGCCGTTGTAGCCACAGATAGGGTCGCGGTCAACGGGATGGTTGATGGAGCCGTAACCGATGCCCTGAGCCTTCATGTAACGGATGATTTTTTCGAAGGCATCCAGGTTTGTAGACGGATCACCATCCAGTTCCACATAAGTGATATGACCTGCATTTGTCAGTGCGTGATAAGGTGCTTCCAACTGGATTTTCTTATAAGCGCTGATAGGGTAGTATACAGGAATGTGGAAGCTGTTTGTATAGTATTCCCGATCAGTCACGCCTTCGATGGAACCGAAACGTTTCCGGTCGATTTCTACAAATCTGCCGGACAGACCTTCCGCAGGTGTTGCCAGCAGGGTGAAGTTCAGTTTTGTTTCCTGAGACAGTGCATCCAGACGGTTGCGCATGTGGCTGATGATGTCCAGACCCAAGTTTTGTGCCACTTCGCTTTCGCCGTGGTGTACACCAATGAGGGCTTTCAGGGCTTCTGCCAGACCGATAAAACCAACGGAAAGAGTACCATTTTTCAGCACTTCACGTACTTCGTCATTGCAGCCCAGTTTATCGCTGTCAATCCAGATACCTTCGCCCATGAGGAAAGGATAGTTGTGTACTTTTTTCTTTGCCTGGATTTCAAAACGTTCCAGCAGCTGTTCCACAACCAGATCCATTTTGCGATCCAGTTCGTTGAAGAACCAGTCAATGTTCTTGTTTGCCATAATGGCAATTCTGGGCAGATTGATGCTGGTGAAGCTCAGGTTGCCTCTGCCCGGAGTGATTTCTTTTTCAGGGTCATGGACATTTGCCATAACACGTGTGCGGCAGCCCATGTATGCGATTTCTGTTTCGGGATGACCTTCTTTGTAGTATTTCAGGTTGAAAGGCGCATCCTGGAAAGAGAAGTTGGGAAACAGACGCTTTGCGCTGACACGGCATGCCAGTTTGAACAGGTCGTAGTTGGGTTCGCCGGGATTGAAGTTGACGCCTTCTTTCACACGGAAAATCTGAATAGGGAAGATGGCTGTTTCCCCGTCACCAAGACCTGCTTCTGTTACCAGCAGCATGTTTTTCATAACCATTCTGGCTTCTGTGGAAGTATCCATACCATAGTTGATGGAGGAGAAGGGTGTCTGTGCGCCGGCACGGCTGTGCATAGTGTTCAGGTTGTGCAGCAGAGCTTCCATTGCCTGATATGTTTCTTTGTCTGTTTCTTCTGTGGATTTTTTTACAGTGAAAGTATGTGCTTTCTGATAGATTTCTGTAGGGATGCCGATTTCTTCTGCCAGTTTGGCTTCTTCTGCATCATATGCTTCGTTTTTGTCCAGTGTAGGCACCAGACCCATATCTTCCAGTTTGGCAAAAGCTTCTTTCATTGCCTTTGCATGTTCTTCGCTGTCCATGACTTCGATGAGGGAAGCCAGATTGGAACGATAGCGTTTTTTGTATGTCTTTGCAACGCCGGGAGCCATGCTGTAGTCGAAGTTTGGTACAGACTGACCGCCGTGCTGGTCGTTCTGGTTAGACTGGATAGCGATACATGCCAGAGAAGCATAGCTTGCAATGCTGTTAGGTTCTCTCAGTACACCATGACCTGTGGAAAAACCGCCTTCAAACAGTTTCAGCAGGTCGATCTGACAACATGTAGTGGTCAGGGTATAGAAATCCAAGTCGTGAATGTGAATGTCACCATTGCGGTGTGCTTCAGAGTGCTTGGGGTTCAGCACATAAGATTCGTAGAAATGTTTTGCCCCTTCAGAGCCGTATTTCAGCATGGAACCCATGGCTGTATTGCCGTCGATATTGGCATTTTCACGCTTGATATCACTGTCTGTTGCATCTTTGTATGTGATGTCCTCGAATGTTTTCATCAGACGGTCATTCATGTTACGGATACGGGTACGTTCCGCACGATACAAGATATAGGCTTTTGCAGTCTGCACAAAGCCATGGTCAATGAGTACCCGTTCCACTCTGTCCTGAATTTGTTCTACAGAAGGGGAGTCCATATTTTCATTTTCAAAATAATCAGATACTTCCTGAGCCATTTCCAGACAAGTTGCATAGCTTTTGGCACCGCTGGTTGCCTGAAAGGCTTTTTCGATGGCATTGGCGATTTTATTGATGTCAAAATAAGCCACACGTCCATCTCGTTTCGTAATCGTTGTAATCATGTCAATCCCTCTTTCTGCCTCATTCCACCTGATCGGTTGTAAGTTTTTTTCGTCCGCACAGAGCGCCATGATTGAAACCATGGGCTTTTCGAATTCATAGAAATACAATATATTGATTTTTGTGCGGTGATATCGTGCATATATTGTATTACGATTTCTATAGAGCGTCAAGGGGCAAAAGTCACACTTTTGTAATTTTGTGCAAGTATTTTTGTAAGGAAGGCATAAAGTAAAATAAGAACAAAAAGGAGGAAAAGTCAATGGAAAAATTCTCCGATTTGCAGGAAAAAGAAGTCATCAACATTTGTGATGGCAGACGGTTGGGCTTTGTGGGAGACTTGGAATTGGATATTCCTTCCGGGAAGATACGCACATTGATTATTCCCATGGAAGGCTGTCGATGGAACCCCTTTGGCAGAGGCAGAGCCTATTATATCCCTTGGCGATGTATCCGTCGTATCGGGGACGATATCATACTGGTGGAAGTGGATGCGGACAGCATGGAACGGGATGAGACCCTATAGGACAGAAACTGCCCTTTGTGCTTGACCTGCGGGCATTTCTGCTTTATACTAAAAACCAAAGAAATTGAGAAACACAGGAGGAGGATTGGGCATGAAATGTCCTTTTTGTAATTTTGCGGATACGAAGGTAATTGATTCCCGGGCGCAGGACGATAATTCCGTGATTCGCCGCCGCAGAGTCTGCGAAAAATGCGGCAAGCGTTTTACCACATATGAAAGGGTGGATATGATCCCCATTACCGTCATCAAACGTGATGGCACCAGAGAAATTTTTGATAAGGCAAAACTTCAGAACGGGATCATGAAATCCTGCAACAAACGCCCTGTCACCGCCCAGCAGATTCAGAAGCTGGTGGATGATATTGAAAATACACTGGCAGGCAGCGGCGAAAGAGAAGTGGAAAGCAAACAGCTGGGGAATATGGTCATTGAACGGCTGAAAGACTTGGACGAAGTGGCTTATGTACGCTTCGCATCCGTATACCGTCAGTTTAAGGACATCAACAGTTTTATTGACGAACTGGAAAAAATGCTCCATGAAAAGAACGGCAATTCCTGAGAAAAGAGGCGGCACAATATGGAACAGAAAGTAAAAGCAGTTTTTGCTGCCCATCCTGATGGACAGGAAACAGCGGCACGCATTGCCAGAGCGTATCTGGCGGCAGGGATGGAAGTGCTGGAAAGCCAGCTGGAAGGTCTGGAGGAAAATCAGGCACTGGCAGTGGAAAAAGGCATGAGCCATTTGCTGTACTTCCATGATGCGGAACACATTACTATGGTGAGTCTCATGGATGAAATGGGTGGTTTTACTGTGGACATTCTGGTTTCCGATCTGCAGCTTCCCCGATAAAAAATTTTAAGTAGACAGGCAAGAAAGCAAAAAATACCTCATAAGATTAAATTGTAAGTCGATACAATTTACTTAAGGAGGTATTTTTATTATGTGTGGATTTGGTGGTTGCGGTAATGACAGTTTCATTTGGGTAATTCTGCTGTTGTGCCTGTGCGGCAATAACAACAACAGCAACTGCGGCTGTGGCAATGACAATTCCTGGCTGTGGATTCTGATCCTGCTGTGCTGCTGCGGCAACAATAACTGCGGCGGTCAGCTGAACAACTGCGGTAACTGCTGATACCCTCAGGGATCAGACAGTGCAAAAAGCGGGCGGCGGTGCACAGCCGCCTGTTCTCTCAAAAAGAGTGTTTCCTATGCGAAAACACTCTTTTTTTGTTGTCATTTGCGGTGAAAATTCCCCATGGACAGGTCTGCTTTCTTTTACAATAGAAAAAGAAGGAGGAATTTTCATGCAGTTACATATCAGACAGAAACAGGACCCTGTTACCCTTTATCTGGAAAGGCAGAAAGAAAGCTATCTTTCCCGGGCAGCACAGGAAACACCTTTTTATGAAGCATATTACATGCAGTGTATTGAAAGTACCGTAGCCGATGGCTATGAGATGTTTTTGCTGGATTTCAGCCGGGAGAATTATTTCAGAGCCAATGTGGAACGACTGGATTTGGAAAGCGGAAAGCGGTTTTTTAAGCTGGCTGGCATCCATCATACCATTCGTGTGGTGCGCCGCAGGAAAAAACAATTGGATTGGGAGGAAATGTCCGCGTCAATGGCAAGGGTCTATGAACTGGACGAAAAAGAAAGACAGATGGCAGATATCCTATACCGTTGCGCCAGTTTGTATCAAAGTGGCTTTGCAGATTTATTTGCCCGCACCACGGCGAGGTATTTGTTTCACACCTTAGAGATGACCCCTCAGACGTTGGCGTTTTTGCTGAACTTCTGGTATAATTCTTACAGTAGCTTTATGGCGTCTTTTGTGGGGTATGTGCCTTTTCATATCCGGCTGCAAAAGGCGTCTGGTTCGTAAGAAAAGATGAGGTGAAACAGCGTGGGAGCAAAGTGGACAACACAGCAGAAAGAAGCCATTGATGCCAGAGGAAGCGATATCCTTGTTTCTGCGGCGGCAGGCAGCGGCAAAACAGCCGTATTGGTAGAGCGTATCATTCAGCGGATTACAGCAGAAGAAGACCCGCTGGATATTGACCGTTTGCTGGTGGTGACGTTTACAAAAGCGGCAGCGGCAGAAATGAGCCAGCGAATCGGTGCTGCCATTACAAAAAAACTGGAAGAAAAGCCCGATGATGTCCATTTGCAGAACCAGCTCACCTATTTGAGTCGGGCAGACATCAAAACCATTCACGCTTTTTGTCTGCAAGTTATTCGGGAGTATTATGACAGACTGGATATTGACCCGGCAGTGAAAACGGCAGACCCAGCGGAAATCGCTTTGCTGCAAAAAGATGTGCTGGGAGAATTGTTTGAAACCCTTTATGAAGCAGAGGATGAAGGTTTTCTTCGTTTGCTGGAAACCTATGGAGAAAATACAGGGGATCAGCGGCTGAAAGATTTGATTTTGCAGGTTTATAAATTCTCTCAGGGGTATCCTGACCCAGAAAATCTTCTGCGGAAGATGGCAGAGCAGTTTTATATGGCTGATGGCGATACCATTGACCAGTGCGCATGGATGCCCCTCATTGGGGAAGGTATTACCAATGGGGTGGAATATGCCTTTTATACCCTTCAAAAGGCTTATGACCGCATCTGTGGAAATGGGGAATTTACTGCTTATGGAGAACGCTTAGAGGCGGAATTGGAAGGCGTAAAAGCCCTGCGGCAGGCATTGGAACATCCCAGCTACGCGGATTGGCACCAAGCCTATGTTGCCGTTGATTTTGCACGCATGCCTGCTTATCGTGGTCAGGAGAAAGATACAGCGGAATGGGTGAAAAACCTGCGAAACGAAGCCAAGGCGTCTATCGGCAAGCTGGGAGAAACTTATTTCTGCTATGGAGCAGAAACCCAAACAAAACTCATTTCCTCTCTGTATCCCATTGCCAAAGCCTTATCGGAAACAGTCATTCGTTTTGCGGAAGCCTTTGCACAGGCGAAAAAAGAAAAACTCTGGTTGGATTTCAATGACTACGAACATTTTGCCCTGCAAATCCTCACGGAACCCGGCAGTACCAAAGACAATATCATTCCTACAGACGCCGCAAAACAGATGCAGCAAAAGTATGATGAGATTATGATTGACGAGTATCAGGACAGCAATGTGGTGCAGGAAATGCTGCTGACAGCAGTATCCGGCGCTTATGACGGCAATAACAACCGCTTTATGGTAGGGGATGTGAAGCAGAGCATTTATCGTTTCCGCCTTGCTATGCCTCAGCTGTTCAATGAGAAATACCGCACGTATCCTGTGGAAAAAGGCGGCAAAACCCGAAAAATCATTCTTTCCAAAAACTTCCGCAGCCGGAAAAATGTGCTGGATGGCATTAACTTCATTTTCCGCCAGACCATGTCGGAAGCTTTTGGGGATGTGGATTATAATGACGAAGCGGCATTGTATGCCGGAGCGGATTTCCCTGACTTTGATGGGCTTTGCGGTGGCGAAAATGAAATGATGCTGCTGGATTTGTCCTCGGAAGAGACAGAAGAGCAGCTGACAGATTTGGAAGAACTGGATAAACGGCAAATGGAAGCTACCATGATTGCTGGAAAGATCAGAGAAATGATGAAAGCTGGCTATCAGGTTTATGACCGTGGGCTGGAAAGCTATCGCCCTATGGAATATCGGGATGTGGCAGTTCTGGTGCGGAGTATCCGCAGTTGGGGCACGACGCTGGATGATATTTTCGGCAAAGAAGGCATTCCGTATTATGCAGAAACAGCAGAAGGATACTTCGATGTGCCAGAAATTGATACAGTTTTGAATTTTCTGCGCCTCATTGACAATCCCTATCAGGATATTCCCTTGCTTTCTGTACTCCATTCGCCCCTTTATGGCATCAGTGCCGATGCTTTGACGGAAATCCGTCTTTTTGGCGGCGATGGTCTGTTTTATGAATGTGTCCTGCGGTATCTGGCGGAGGGGGCGGAAGAGGAAATTCTGGAAAAACTGGAACGCTTCCAAGCAGACTTGCAGGATTGGCGGGAAATGGCAAAAGAATTGTCCCTTTGTGAATTGCTGCGGTATCTCTATCAGCAAACAGGATATTATGATTATGCGGGTATGACCCCCGGTGGCAGTCTGCGACAGGCAAACCTGCGGCTGTTGCTGGAAAAAGCAGAAACTTATGAAAATAACAGCGGAAAAGGGCTGTTCCATTTCATTCGATTTGTGGAGGATATGAAGACGGCAGAAACAGAATCCTCCGCCGCAAAACTCCAAAGTGAAGCGGATGATCTGGTGCGTGTCATGACCATACATAAAAGTAAGGGGCTGGAATTTCCTGTGGTCTTTGTGGCAGACCTTGGGAAACAGTTCAACGAAGCTGATACCCGTGCCGCTGTCATCACCCATCAGGAATGGGGATATGGCATGGATTATATGGATTTGGACCATCGGGCTTCTTATCGGACGTTGTCCAAAACTGCTTTGGCAGAAGCCATCAAGTTGGAAAATCTGTCAGAGGAAATGCGTGTATTATATGTAGCGTTGACCAGAGCAAAGGAAAAACTGATTTTGACAGGAACGGTGCGTAATCTGCAAAGATCTGTGGAAAAATGGGCAGAAACAGCAGATTCTGTGGAAGAATTGCTGCCTGTATTCCGTCTGCGCCGAGGAAGAAGCTATCTGGATTGGATTATGCCGGCACTTCTGCGACATCCCCAGGTAAGGGTATTGCCGGAGCCTTGGGAACCAACAGATCGGGGAGAGGCACGACAATTTTTGGATGAGCCTTCCAAATGGAAATTCACCTTTTTGGAAAAAGGCGATATCTACGGAGCAGAGCAGGAAAAACAGGAACTGGCAGAAGAACAGCAGAATGTCTTTGAAAATTGGGATACAAAACCGGATTACAGCGGCAGAAAAGAGGAGATTTTCCGTATCCTGTCATGGAAATATGATCACGAAACAGCAACCATGCTGCCTACAAAAGTTTCCATTTCTGAAATCAAACGGCGGTATCAGGCGGAAATTTCTGGCGAAGAAGCACAGGTGCCGCAGGAATTGCAGATTCCCCAGTTTGGGCAGAAAAAAGAAGGGCTGACAGCGGCAGAAATCGGTACAGCCATGCATACGGTCATGGAAGCGGCAGACCTGCGGAAAGCTTATGATGCCGATGCTTTGGAAGAACTGTTGACAGAGCTGCAGCAGCAGGGCAGACTGACAGAAGAAGAAAAAGCAGCTATTCGCAGAAAAGAACTTCTGACTTTCTTTTCTTCTGATTTGGCAAAACGGATGCAGAAGGCGGATGAAATTCATAAAGAACAGCCTTTTGCTATGCTTGTGGAGCCAAAAGAAGTTTTTCTGGATGATATTTATCAGAATATGGAGGAATTTATCCAGATTAATGGTATTATCGACTGTTATTTCGTGGAAGAAAATGCAGTTGTGCTGATGGACTATAAAAGCGACCGACTTTGGCAGGAAGATGCTTTCCGTGAGAAATATAAAATCCAGCTGCGGCTTTATAAAGAAGCGTTGGAGCGTGTAACGGATTTGCCCGTGAAGGCATGTTATATCTACGCTTTTGCACCGGGAAAAATGATTCCTATGAATTTTGATTAAAATATAAAAACCGGAAATACCTGAATGAATCAGGTGTTTCCGGTTTTTTTGTGAGAGATAGCGGACAGCTTCCTGTGGGGAAAGGGCATAAGCCCTATGGAAAGGAGACTGTCCTTTTATATTTCGTGCGAGTTGAGGTGGAAATTTATCTATCTCTTATAGATCGTATGATTATTCAGCAGTTTCAGCAGATTCTGCTGTTGCTTCCATGAAACGCATGATTACGGAAGCAATTTCTGCTCTGGTTGCTGTGCCCTGAGGAGCCAGCTGGTTGTCACCCATGCCGCTGATGTAGCCTTCAGCTACTGCCCACTGCATTGCAGGCTGTGCCCATGTGGAAACGCTTGCGTTGTCCGCAAATTTGGACAGGCCTGCAGAAGCAGTTACGTCATAGCCTTTGTATTTTGCGTAGTTGTACAGCATTACTACCATCTGTTCTCTGGTGATTTCCATGTTAGGAGCGAACAGACCATCACCCATGCCGCTGACGATCTTTTCGTCATTTGCCCAGATGACTGCATCTGTGTACCACTGACCAACGGGAACGTCCATGAATGCGTTTTCAGCATCACATGCGGGACGGCTTTCCATGTTGTAAAGCATCTGTACCAGCATTGCACGTGTCAGTTTGCCGGAAGGAGCGAATTCGTTTTCGGAAATGCCGCTCATGATGCCTTTATCTACAACATATTCTACGCCTTTGAAGAACCAGTCGCTTTCCTTCACGTCTGTGAAGTTCAGTTCTGTTGTTTCTGTGTTTTCTTCGTCCTTGTCTTCTTCTTTGTCAGTATCTTCTGTTGTTTTGCCTTCTTCTTTGAATGTTACGGTAACAGTTACGTCACAGTTTGCCATGCGGAAGGTGTATTTGTTGTCTTTGTCTTCTACTTTCTTTGCGTCGATTTTGTCGCCTTCGTCGTCAACGATTTCGATTTTGTCAACTTCGTAGCCTTTGTCAGGTGTGATAGTCAGTGTGATTTTGTCATCTTCGTAAGCCCAGTCATCGCTGACAGTAACTTCACCGTTTTTGGGATTGATGATGGTGATGTAGCCGTCGTAGCTGTGGGAAGAACCGCCGGAACTAAATCTTTCATTAATGGTCAATTCTTCTCCATCAACAGTGAAGGAACCGGTTCTTGTACCACGTACAGTTTCCATAGTATAGGTGTATGTGCCATCTTTCAGACTATAAACAAATTTTCCTTCAACATTTGGTTTGATTGTGCTATCATTTCTGTCTTTTACTTCAACACTTTCGATTTCTTTGTTTGAGGTAAATGTTACAGTGTAATATTTTGTTGCAGTTCCTGCATTGTTTGTTACAGTACCATTAATTTTACCTTTCTCTTCAATGGTACCATTGTTGGTCAAGGTTGCATCTTTTGCAATAGACAGAGTTACATCGGGGTTGACTACCAAAGTTACACCTTCTGCAACAGTTTTATCTGTAGTCAATTCAGTGTCTTTAACAACGGAAATTGTATTTCCACTCCGAGCTGCAGTTAAAGCATCAGCCAAAGATTCGTAAATTGTTTCGGTTGTTTCGTTGTAGGCTGCACCCAGCTTAGAAACATCATCAGTAAAGTAGGTATAACCTTTCAAGTTTGTACCTTCGCCAGTTACTTTATCAAGCTGAACGCCATCAAGTAAAACATTAGAGCCATCGGATTCAGTCCAAATCTGAACATTTTCTTTGAAGGTACCACCTGTCAAATCCAATGTAGAACCATTACTTTTATCAACATTGATAGCACCCCAAGGGTTACCTTCTGTATTGATGTTGGTAGCTGTAACTTTTGCGCCTTTTATTACCATACCAGCAGTACCGCAATTTTTGATAGTAACATTATTGACAATCAAAGTATTAGTACCATTTGTACCAAATGCGTTGATACCATGTTTTGTATTTTCATTTCCGACGATTGTCAGGTTTTTAATGGTTGCGGAAACGCCACTTACACCTACAATATGGTTTGCAGGTTTATCGATATTATTACCATCTGTACTCTTGACCCAAGATTCAGATGCATAAATGGTGTGGGTATCGCCGTCTAAAGTAACACCATCTTTCAGTGTAATGACAGCTTCATTGTAGTTAGAATTTGCCATAGCCTGAGTGTTTGATACAGTTACATCTTTGACCAATGTAATGGTGTCACCAGATTTGGATTCTGTCAAAGCTTCTTTCAATGTATTGTAATATTTAGCGCCAATTCTTGCGCAGGCAGCACTTACATCCTGTGTGTTTTCAATGGTGTCACCGTTGGTTGTAGTGCTATCTACAAAGGTAATATTCTGTCCAGAAGTATAGCTGCCGATTTTACTTTCGATGACAGCCATGGAGCCGGAACCAGTATTGGAAATAGCGCCTTCAACAGTTGCGTTTGTAATTTCAACAGTACCAGCAGAAGGGTTTTTAACATCACCATTAATGGTTACACCATTATTGATAACAAAAGAACCTTTAGTATTTTCTGGAGCAGCAGTACTGGTGCCGCCTGTCAAAAATTCAATATCTCCAGTGATGGTACCATTAGAAATTGTTACTTCAGGAATCTTTGAAGAGTTTAAAAGATTAGACTTATCAATACCAATGGTAATATTTCCATTGATGGTTCCACCAGTAATTTCTGTATTTCCGCACTGTCCATTATAACCCCAAGTGGAAACTTTACCATTCATAGTACCGCCGGAAATAACGGCGGTTGTCCAGTTCTGAATGGCTTGTTCAGGGCTTTCGATGACAACGTCACCACGGACAGTCAAGGTGCTCAGTTCGCCTTTGCCTGTATCATCATTTTTTACAGCAATAAAATCATGTTTCAGATATCCGCCAGAAATGTCCATCTCACCTTCATTTCGAATCAGAGAGGATGTTGATTTAACAACTTTATTAATAATGGAACCACCTTTGATATTCATTGTGCCATCATTGCTGATTACGTACCAAGAATTATCTGTGGCTTCTTCACGAGTCAAAGTACCACTTTCAATATCAACAGTGCCGCCGTAGTTGTTTACCAAAGCACCTTTGCCATGGGTAGAGTTAGTGATTGTACCAGTTTTTTCTTCGCTGGAATCTTTGATTGTCAGCTTCCCATTATTAGTAATGGTATGATTGGATGTATTTGTGATGGTATAACCATTCAAATCTAATGTGATATTCTGATCTTCTGCAATTGTGAAATCGCCTGTTACATTATTTTTCAAAACAATAGTAGATTCGGTTGTACCGGCTTGTTTCAAAGCATCGGACAATGTAGTATATCCGTTTCCTTGTGTTTCGTCAACGTAGAAAACATTTTCTTTTGCGCTGGCTTCATCATTTAATTCCTCAACAGTAGTGATACCCTCTGTTGTTTCAGTACCTTCATCAGAAAGAACCTCTTCTTCCTCTGTCTTTTCCGCAGGTGTCAGTTCTGCCCAAGCGGTACCTTCTTCGGTTGTTGTTTCCTCTGTCTGATCCGCAGAGGTCAAAGCAGGCGCTTCAATCACGTCTGTTTTGACAGGTTCGTCTGCCAATGCAGTCACAGGAGCCGCTGTCACAGCCATAGCAACTGCCAGAGACAGGGAAATCATTTTTCCTGTACGTTTTTTCATGATATTCCTCCTTAAAACATAAATTTTTTTCTTGTCACACCGTTACACTTTTGCCCCGAATGGTATGGCAGAAAAAACATAACTCATTACGCCTGCATTATACATCATTTGTGAAAAAATTACAAGGGTATACAGGTAAAATTTACATATATCATAAAAATAATTATGTATTGTGATAAAACATAAAAAATACATAGAAATAGTAGGGATTAAAAAATAATAGAAGAATGATATTTTTGTCAGTTAGAACATTCCGCCTTTGTGTTTTATCCCGGAACATGGTAAACTGTTTTTAGATAATTTAATTTTTTTGTAAGGAAGTCACCGTTTTTTTGTAAAATTTACTTGTTATGATATCGTTGAGAAAAAATGCAATACAGGGGGAAATATTATGGAAAATAAATTTAATATTCTGGTTTGTGATGACGACAAGAGCATCGTGGATGCCATCGAAATTTATCTGAAACAGGAAAACTATAATGTAATCAAAGCCTATAACGGTCTGGAAGCATTGCAGGCATTGGAAGAAAATGAGATCCATCTGATTCTGCTGGATGTGATGATGCCTAAAATGGACGGGCTCAATACAACAGTGAAAATCCGTGAAACACTGAATATTCCCATTATCATTCTGTCTGCCAAATCTGAAGACACAGATAAGATTCTGGGTCTGAACTTCGGTGCCGATGATTATATCACAAAACCGTTTAATCCGCTGGAACTGCTGGCAAGAGTAAAAAGCCAGATGCGTCGGTATACCTCTTTGGGCAGTATCGCAGAAAAAAGCAATGTGATTAAAATTGGTGGTCTGGAACTGGACAAAGATGCCAAGGAAGTTCGTGTGGAAGGGGAACCTGTAAAACTGACTGCAACGGAATATGGCATTTTGCAGCTTTTGATGGAAAATGCCGGAAAAGTATTCTCCATTGATCAGATTTATGAAAAAGTATGGAATGAATTATCTTTCGCACCGGAAAATACGGTTTCTGTGCATATTCGTCGTATTCGTGAAAAAATCGAGATCAATCCGAAAGAGCCAAAGTATTTGAAGGTGGTGTGGGGTATTGGCTACAAAATCGAAAAAATCTAAGCTGTATCAGACTGGCTGGAAGGTATGTGCTGCCTGTATACTCTTTATCATGGCGCTGGTGATTTTTTTCTGTGGGGTTGTCTTTTCCAGCATAACGAAAAACTGGGGCAGGAGCATCCTGACGGAAGAAAATTTTTATGACACTGTGGAGTTGCGGAACCTGTTTTTTTCTGCATTAGACGAAGCAGTTTTGGCTGATGTTTATTATGAAAGCGAAGCCAAGATACAGTCAGGGGAAAAAGTGGACAGGGAAGCACTGCTGGCTGGGTTCAAGAGATATTACAACATCATTGATGGGGTCATAACTGGTAATACAGAAATCAATGATACTTATGACGGACTTATTGTTTATGGAGTCATTCCCGAAAGGCTGGAGGACAAGTTCATAGAATATGAGGAATTGGTAGAAACTCGTCTGCCTCAGTACCGCCAGATGTACATTCAAGATCAGTTGGATGAGTACCGAGAAGCGGTGCGGTATCTAGAAGGTTTAACGAATTTTTATTATTTTGTAGAAGATGAGCAGGGGCGTGTCATTGCCGGAAATGCAACACGAGCAGAAGTTAGCAGTAAAAGCCATACCATCATGCTTTCTGCAGAATTCTCCAGTGATAACCTCAGCGATAAGTCTTATTACGCATACAGCAATGCTTATGTGGAAAACAGCAATTACCGTGTGTATGCCGCAGTGGATGAGCCGCTTAGAGAGGGCGATGATTTCTATGATTTATATCAGGAATTTGTATTGGCAAAGACCAGTATGCCTTACCTGTTTGTGGTATCCACCGTTGCTTTTTTGCTGTTTATGATTTGTTTGGTATATCTGATTCGTGTGGCAGGTCAGAAAACAAAAGGCGGTCAGGTGAAATACCTCCTTGTAGACAGAATCTATAATGAAATACATTTCCTGTTGGTGGCGTTGTTTGGAATCTTTTCCTTCTTTATGGCACTGACGCTGCTGGAGTTTATTCTTTACCGCGGTATGCCATTCTGGTCCTATGTATTCTTGACGCTGCTGGGCATTTTGTATATTGCAGACGTAGCAGTGGGGCTTAGTTACGTTTTGTCCCTGAGTAGACAGATCAAAGGAAAGATTTTGGCACGGAATACGTTGGTTTCTGTATTCCTGCGGAAAATAGCATCTCTTTTCACTGGGGCAACTTTTAGGGGTTGGATGCTGTTAGTGATGCTGGCATATGGCGTTGGCAACTGTTTCCTGGTGTTTATGATCTGTATGTATTTTAACAGTAGTCTGGTACTTTTGTTCTTTGGGCTTTTGATTGCGTTTAATATATTCTGCTTGTATCTGTTTTTGCGTGCCTTGCGTTCTTTGAAGCGCATTATGATTTCTGCGAGAGAAACGTCAAAAGGCAATCTGACTTACCAGTTGGATTTGGCAGAGATTTCTCCGTCTTTCCTGAATTTTGCGGAAGATATTGCAAATATTCAGGATGGGTTGAAAAACGCCGTAGAAGAAGCGGTAAAAGGGGAGCGTATGAAAACAGAATTGATCACCAATGTTTCCCATGACTTGAAAACACCGCTGACATCCATCGTCACTTACGTGGATTTGCTGAAACAGCAGAAACTGGACAACCCGGTTGCCAGAGATTATGTGGATGTGCTGCAAGTGAAGTCCTATCGTTTGAAACAATTGATTGAAGATCTGATCGAAGCCAGCAAAGTTTCCAGCGGCAATGTGGCTGTAGAAAAAATGCGCATTGATTATCGTCAGTTGACTATGCAGGCAATTGGGGAAATGGAAGAAAAGATTGAAGAAGCGAAACTGGAATTCAGGCTCAGTTGTCCAGAACCAGTCTTTATCGAAGCAGATGGCAGACATATGTGGCGAATTCTGGAAAATATGCTGTCAAATGTCATCAAGTATTCTATGGTAGGTTCTCGAGTATATATTGATATTTTCCAGACGGAAGAACACGGGATTCTGGTAATGAAAAATATTTCCGCAGCGCCTATTGACTTTGATGCTACTCGACTGACGGAACGTTTTGTCCGTGGGGACAGTTCTCGTACTACAGAAGGCAGTGGTCTGGGACTTTCCATTGCCCAAAGTCTGGCAGAAGTACAGGGCGGTACTTTTGGTATTCAGGTAGATGGCGATTTGTTTAAAGCCATTGTTAGCATGCAGCTTTGGAGAAATGATCCCAGCGAAGAGGAAGAACAAGACGATGAAATGGAAGAAGAATCTGTGGAAGAAACCAAAGACGAAACAGGAATGATGGAAATGGAAGAATGTTCTTCGGAAGAACAGGAAGAAATGCAAACAGACGAAGAAGAACAGAAGCCATGAACCAAAGTAATAGATTGAATGAGTTATATCAGAATATCTAATAGGTAGAAATTTTTTGGAAAAGTAATTTTTTCAGAAGGTGTCTTTTGAGGAAATTGCTTTTTCTTTGCAAAAATTCTGGGTTTTGTTTTGCAGGAAAGATGGGCTATGGTATAATGACTGCAAACTGTTTTGATAGGAAGAACAAATCTTCTAAGGATGGATTCTGCAGGAAGAAATTAGAATAAAAGGAGAGATTCGGTTTGCTGGAAAGACTTAACCGTTATTTAGAGGGCAGTGAAAAGGGCGTTTACGTTTTTTTGATATGGTCTTTCATCGGTGCTGTCATTGGTGCAGTTGTTGGTGTGGTAGGAATTATATTTCATATATTGCTGGAGGAAGTGACTGCATTTCGCATGTCCCATCCATGGATACTGTTTCTGCTGCCTTTGGGCGGTCTTGTCATTGCAGGGCTGTACCACTTGCTTCGGATGCAGAATGACCGCGGTACCAATCTGATTTTGATTGCCGTTCGTGTCAATGAAAAAGTAAGTTTGCGTTTGACACCGCTGATTTTTATCAGTACCATCATTACTCATTTGCTGGGCGGTTCTGCCGGCAGAGAAGGGGCAGCGCTTCAGATTGGGGGAAGCATTGGATCTTTTATCGGCAGAAAAATCAAGCTGGATGAAAAGGATGAAAGAATCATTACCATGTGCGGTATGAGTGCTGGCTTTGCGGCATTATTTGGTACACCTGTAGCGGCGGTGGTGTTTTCTATGGAAGTCATTACTGTTGGTATTATGCATTACTCAGCCATTGTGCCAAGTATTATTGCTGCCATTACAGCAACAGGTATCTCCATGGCCTGCGGGGTGACGCCAACAGCATTTACATTGGAGTCTGTACCGTCATTGAGCCCATCAGGTGTTGGGTCTGTCATATTGTTAGGAATGTTTTGTGCTGGTGTCAGTGTGCTGTTTTGTCTGGCTATGGAAACGGCAGGGAAATACTATAAACAAATCTTTAAGAATGGATATATCCGTATTTTTGTCGGGGGATGTATTGTGGTGGCAATCACATTGCTGCTGGGTACCCGTGATTATAACGGGGCAGGGATGGATGTCATTGCCCGTGCCATTGCAGGGGAAGCGGAATATCCGGCGTTTTTGTGGAAAATTCTGCTGACAGCGTTGACACTGGGAGCAGGATATAAAGGCGGCGAAATCGTACCATCCTTTTTTGTGGGGGCAACCTTTGGGTGTGTCATTGGTCCATGGATTGGATTGCCGGCATCTTTTGCAGCAGGAACAGGTATGGCTGCGCTGTTTTGCGGTGTAACAAACTGCCCCATTGCTTCTGTGATTCTTTGTGTGGAACTCTTTGGCGCAGAAGGGATTGCATACTACACGCTGGCTTGTGCTGTCAGCTATATGCTGTCTGGATATTATGGCTTATATTCGGAACAGAAAATCATGTATTCCAAAATGCAGCCAGAGTTTATTAACAAGAGCGTTCATTGATGTCTGCGCAGAAAAAGGGATTTTTGCAATAAAAGAACGAATAGAATTTTTGAATAAATGAGTTTTATGCATTATTTTATACATAAAAATGATTTGTCAAAATTACAAAAGTAGTTTGGAAAAATGAAAATATGGCTCGAAAAACTTGAAAAATGGGAAAAACTGTGCAATGTGAATAAAAAAAGTTGAAAATCAAAGAATTTCTGGTGAAACATTCTGATTGCATTTTATGCATGAGTCTAGTATAATCCTATTTGTAAGACAGCAATGACTGTAAAGCAAGTTCAAAAAAGAGAAAAGAAGTTTTAGGGAGGTAAATTGGTATGAAAAAATATTTAAAAGGCATTCTTGCAACAACAATGGTACTGTCTATGACAGCAGCTCTGGCTGGCTGCGGCGGCAGTGGTGAAACAGCTACAACAGATGATACAGCAGCTGAAGGCGGCGAAGCAAAAGAAACTCTGGTTCTGGCAACCAGCGCAGACTTCCCTCCTTATGAATACTACGAAGGTCAGGAAATCGTTGGTATCGACGCTGAAATTGCAAAAGCACTGGGCGAAAAACTGGGTTATGACGTACAGATCGAAGATATGAACTTCGACTCCATCATCCCTTCCATTGTTTCCGGCAAAGCTGACATCGCAATGGCAGGTTTGACTGTAACACCTGAACGTCAGGAAAGCGTTGACTTCACAGACAGCTATGCAACAGGCGTGCAGGTAGTTATCGTAAATGCAGATTCTGACATCACAAGCGTTGATGATCTGTTTGCAGAAGGTGCAAATCATACAATCGGTGTTCAGACAGCAACAACTGGTGACCTGTACACAACAGGCGATATCGAAGAAGCTGGTCTGGGTACAGTAGAACGTTACACAAAAGGTACTGACGCAGTAGCAGCTCTGACATCCGGCAAAATCGACTGTGTTGTAATCGACAACGAACCCGCAAAAGCATTCGTTGAAGCAAACGAAGGTCTGAAAATTCTGGATACAGAATATATCACAGAAGACTATGCAATCGCTCTGGCAAAAGACAGCGAACTGACAGAATCCATCAACACAGCTCTGCAGGAACTGAAAGACGACGGTACAGTACAGTCCATCATCGACAAATACATCACAGCAGAATAATTTTTGGAAATCAATAAAGAACCATAAACCGGGGACGGGAAACCGTCCCTGTTTTGGCATTACAGGAAAAAAGGAGGACTTTTTTTGGAAGGAATACAGACCTGGTGGGAAGGAATCCAGCAGCAGTTTTATATGAACTTCATTGAGGATGATCGGTGGAAATATCTTTGGAACGGTCTGGGCGTTACATTGCAGTTGACATTCTGCGCTGTACTGATCGGTATTGTTCTGGGTGTCATTCTGGCAATGATCCGTTCTACATATGATAAAAACTATCAGGAAATGCGTCCCGGTTTCGGACGTTTTATGCTGAAGATTTTAAATGTTATCGCAAAAATTTATCTGACAGTGATTCGTGGTACACCTGTTGTTGTACAGCTGATGATCATGTACTATATCATTCTGGCATCCTCTAATAATAAATTGCTGGTTGGTATGATTGCTTTCGGTGTCAATTCCGGTGCTTATGTAGCGGAAATTGTACGAAGCGGTATCATGTCCATCGATCCAGGTCAGTTTGAAGCAGGACGCAGTTTGGGCTTTAACTATGTGCAGACCATGCGTTACATCATCATTCCACAGGCACTGAAGAACGTATTGCCTGCACTGGCAAACGAATTCATTGTATTGCTGAAAGAAACCTCTGTTGCAGGTTACATCGCTATGCAGGACCTGACAAAAGGCGGCGACATTATCCGCGGCGTTACATACAGCCCCTTTATGCCTTTGATCGGCGTCGCGTTGATTTACCTGGTTATGGTTATGTTCTTTACCTTCCTGGTAAATAAACTGGAAAGGAGATTGAGAAACAGTGAGCGGTAATGAATCCTTGATCCGTGTGGAAAATTTACAGAAACATTATAATAAAGGTGCCATCAAAGCACTGGACGGCATCAATACAGAAATCAAGAAAGGCGAAGTTGTGGTTGTTATCGGTCCTTCCGGTTCTGGTAAATCCACATTTCTGCGCTGCTTGAATCTGTTGGAAGTGCCTACTGGCGGACACATTTATTTTGATGGCGTAGATATTACAGATATCAAAACAGACATCAATATCCATCGTCAGAGAATGGGTATGGTGTTCCAGCACTTCAATCTCTTTCCCCATATGACCATTTTGAAAAATATGATCATTGCGCCTATGAAACTGCAGGGAAAAAGCGAAGCAGAAGCAACGGAAATGGCAATGAGTCTGCTGCGCCGTGTTGGTCTGGAAGATAGAGCAAACGCATATCCTTCTCAGCTTTCTGGTGGTCAGAAACAGCGTATTGCCATTGTGCGTGCTCTGTGTATGCAGCCGGAAGTGATGCTTTTTGACGAACCTACTTCCGCTCTTGACCCCGAAATGGTTGGCGAAGTTCTGGAAGTTATGAAACAGCTGGCGGAAGAAAACATGACCATGGTAGTGGTTACCCACGAAATGGGCTTTGCCCGTGAAGTGGCAACCCGTGTTATGTTCATGGCAGATGGCCGTCAGGTGGAAGAAGGCACACCAGAAGAAATCTTTACAAATCCCAAAAGCGAACGTTTGCAGACATTCCTTGCGAAAGTGCTGTAATCAAAAACCCCTTTTGTTTATATACAAAAGGGGTTTTTCTATGTCAAAATATATTAAGGTTGTAATGTCAAGGAACCACCGGAAAGAGAAGTGGTTCCACCGGCTTTTTCTTTTCTATAAGAAGTGCTATTCTCGCCGCCGGAAAGAACGGTTCCGTCAGTTGTTGTCACAGAGAAGGTGATGAGATAATCTGTGCCTTCCTCAAATTTGTTTGTAAAGTCCGCGGAAAATCCTAACCGCTGCAAGTTTTCCACATCTGGCGTGGGTGCCATAGGTTCATCGGTGTAAACATCTTCTAAAGCATCATCCGGATTGTCCATAAGAGACATGGGAACCGTAAAACATTCCCCAGTATTAGCGTTTTCCACATTAGCTTCTGCTTTTACGATGTCCTTTGCTTCATAGAAAGAATCCGATGGATATACCAGCAGATATAATGTAGAAGAATTTTGTCCCCATTGGCTTTGAGCGTCTATGTTGCTGTATTGGGCTGTGGAAACGCTGCCCAGTTCTTCCTGTCTGGTGACACCATTGGATGAAATGGCAATGGAAAGGATTCCATCATCAAAAAGCCCTGTTACCATAGCGGCTTTCCATACACCGTTTTCCAAGGTGGCTTTTTGGGACTGTACAGAACCATCTGCTTTTTTCACGCGAAACTCAGCCATTTCTCCATCTGTAATGGCTTTTGGTGTAGCTTCCGCTAGAAGCACAATGGCACCATCTTGTTTTTGAACAGAAAAATTGGAGCTGGAAAGGAGACTGGACTGTTTATCTAAAATATTTTCCATTCGCTGGGTGATGCTGGATGTGTTGACAGAAATGCTGTCCATGACTTGATTCTGCATATTTGCCATTTGTTGTTCCAGCGCTTTTTGCCTGTTGGAAATCTGAAACAGGAATCCGGTGTTAACCACAAGCAGACCAGCGCAGATACCTAAGGCAATATGGGTTTTGTTCATCATATGCTTGCTCCTTTCTATTTTTGGTTTTGGAAAAAGAAACTGCGAAAAAGTTTGGCGTTGGGACAGTCAGGCTGGATGCCATCGGTTTTGTTTGGCAAAAAGGGAGCCATCTGTGTATCCTCTGTTCCGCAGAGCCCCACTGCCGCGTATCGCTCCAGAAAATCCCTGAAGGAGTGTCCCAATACATAGAGGTGATATTCTGCGGCATAGGAATCTAAATAAAGAACGGGCGGATCGAAAGCATCCTGACTGTAATCAAATACCAGAAGATCTCCGCAGGGTACCCAAGTCAGAGGGAGTACATTTTGCAGCTGTGCAGCAGAGGGATGTTCTGGTTCTGCCAGACAGACGCGAATCGCCTCTTGACAGCTTTGGTTTAATAACGGCAGGTCATCCAGAGAAAGTTCCAGAAAAGCGGAAAATAAACTATGGATGGAAGACGGTAATTTTTTCAAGAAATCATCAGAAAAATACGCAGTCAATTTCAGATAGCGTGAATGATGGAGAAAAAATGTCCGCAGGCTGTCAGGAAGTCTGCGATGGATTTGTTTTTCCACAGCGGAGATTTCTTCTTCTGTGGCAGGCGGTTCCAACTGAAATAAAGGGGGATTATCTTTCTCACAGATTGGCGTATATGCCTCCATCCAGCGGGACATGGTTTTCACAATTTCTTCATAGTCCATATAGCTCCCTCCATTCTTCCGAAAAAAGCTCTTTTTTTCATCATAAAGAAAAAGGAAGATTTTGTCCAGAAAAAACAGCTTTAAAGGTTTTATCAAAGCTGGTTTAGGAGCATCTTCATCAGAAAATAAAGAAAGCTGAAATCCTTATCCATTTATAGAGGATTTCAGCTCTTTTGTTTTATAAGATTTTATTTGATTTTGCTTTTTATGTATTTTTATTTCCGTTCAGCTTTTTCACTCTGTAATGTGGTGATAATATGGTCGATGATTTGGGCAGTCAGTCCCCAAATGGTTTTCCCTTCATAATTGTAGAACAGTTCGGGAACCTTGTAATCCCGGAAACCATATTCCTTGCCGTTTTCAATGCGTTCATAAGGAAAAGACACAGTCATATCTGCCCGCCAGTACATATAATGTACTTCCGGTTTCTGTTCCATGAAAAAGGAAATGGGCACTGTAAAGACTTCTGCCACTTCTTCTTTCTGGCAAGTCAGATTCTTGTAATGGTCATAGGAAACGAATCCAATATATGGCTGAATCAATGCACCATAAACGGTGAGCATGAAGTTACTTTTGCCTAAAATCTGGATTTGTTCCGCAGGAATGCCGATTTCTTCCTCTGTTTCCCGCAGAGCGGTTTGTTTCAGATTTTCGCCTTTTTCCTGATGCCCACCGGGAAAGCAGATGTCGCCGGGCTGGCGTACATGGGCAGCGCGTTTTGTCAGAACAAAATGCAGTTCATTATTTTTCTCTGTCAGCAGAGCCATGATGCCGAATTTTTTCAGTTGCAGTATGGGCTGCGGTTCCTTTGCGCCAAAAGTCTGGCGAAAGTCCGAGGTAGTAGGTTTTTCTGCCAAAACAATCAGTCCTTTCTCAGCTTGATATAGGAAGCGGCGCGTTTCCGCCGGTTTTCTTCAATTTCCGCATAGTGTTTTCGGGTGGTGTTAACGTCTGCATGCCCCAATGTATCGGCTACCAGATAAATGTCGCCTGTTTCCTGATAGAGATTGGTGCCGTAGGTGCTCCGCAGTTTATGAGGCGTAATGTTTTTTGCCGTAACCCCGTGGGCGTATTTTTTTACCAGATTCTGCACAGCACGAACAGAAATGCGTTTTCCCTGAGAAGAAAGGAAAAGGGCGTCGTCATTTTCGTCTTTGGTGACTACCTGATTCCGTTCCTCAAGATAATCGGAAAGGGCTTCTGCCACTTCTTCTCCGAAATACAGCATCACTTCATTACCGCCTTTGCGCAGGACTTTTACAGCATAATTCTGAAAATCCAAATCTTTCCGGTTGATGCCTACACATTCTGATACACGCATACCAGTGCCCAGCAGCAATGTGATGAGTGCCAAATCACGCTTTTTTGTTTTCTCATGGCGGGCTTTCTGCCGGTCAGTCAAGTTATTGCCACTTTCCACCGCATCCAGCAGGTTTGCCATTTCGTTGACATCCAGACGGGTAATTTTCTTTTCGTGGATTTTTGGCGTATCCACAATGGTGGCAGGATTGGCTTTGATCTTTCCTTTTTTATAGAAATATTTATACATGGAACGAACAGAAGCCAGTTTTCTTGCCTTGCCTTTTTCGTCGTTATGATGGGCTGTTTGCTGCTCTGGCTGGTTCTGGTCAGGGGCAATATAATAGGAAAGATATTCCAGATAACATTCGATATCCTCTGATGTAATTTGATCCAGTGCATCCACTTCCAGATGGCGGGTTTCCATACCGCCCAGCTTATCATGTTCTTCATAAAGGTAGCGGAAAAACACACGCAGGTCATAGGCGTAAGCCAGTCTGGTTTTTGTGGAAGTGGTCTGAGCGATACCACGGAAAAACTCCCGCAAAAATGGTGGCAGGTCTGCCTGTACTTCTCGCAGCAGTTCCGTTTCTTTGATCTTCAGTTCTTCATGGTAAACAGACATCTTAGATCTCTCCGTTCCAACCCTTGATTTGTGAGCGCTTGATGGCGCCGAATACTTTTTCCTGCAAGTTATCGTAATTTTTGGACAGTTCTGCCAGCAGTTCTTTTGTTTCCTGACGTTTGGTGTTACCGTCTGCCAGACAGGGGTTTTTTACGATATCAATGCCGCTTTTTGTCACAAAAGAACGACATTCCCATTCGGGCACATACATGAGCGGGCGAATGGAATAGAGCTTGCTTCGATCCAGATAGCTAACAGGTGCAAAGCAGTTGATGCGCCCTTCGTAAAACAGGGACATGAAGAATGTTTCCACCACGTCGTCTTTGTTGTGACCTAATGCTACTTTATTACAGCCCAGTTCTTCCGCTTTGGTATTCAAAGCGCCTTTACGCATTTTTGCGCAGAGGGAACAGGGATTTTTTTCTTTTCTTTCTTCAAAAATAATCTGTCCGATATCCGTGTTGACAACGGTATAAGGCACACCGATGCTGTCACAAAGTGCCTGAATGTCATCATAAACAGCCCCGGGCAGTCCCAGAGAAACGGTGATGGCTTCCAGTTCGAAGTGCTTGGGATAAAAACGCTGCAAATGCTTCAGCGCAATGAGCAGACAGATGCTGTCTTTCCCCCCGGAAACGCCCACAGCGATTTTGTCGCCTTCCTCGATCATGTGGTAATCGTCCACAGCACGGCGGACATAACTCAGTAATTTCTGTAATTTCATAAATGCTTGTTCCTCCTCATTTCATGGTTTCCATTATAGCGAATTTTTGTGAAAAATCAAAGGAATACTGTTCATTTTTTTGGAAAAGGGATATAATGAAAGCAATATAGATTTTGAAACGTATCATGGGAGGAACCATATGAAAAAGTCAATGACCTTTCTGCTGGCAGCAGCGGTAGCAATGTTCGCAGGATGCGGACAGGAAGAAACAGTAGAGAAACAGCCGGAAGTGACTGTGGAAAAAACGGCTGAAGAATTGAAAGAAGATGCTGTGGCAGAAAAAATGGAGCACATGACTGTAGAGGAAAAAGTAGGGCAGATGCTCATGATGGATTTTCGGAAAAATCCTGACGACAGCGGCATGACTGTTCTTTCGGAAGATGTGGCAAAGAAGATTGCTGACTACCATTTGGGCGGTGTTATTTTGTTTGCGGAAAATCTTGATACAGCAGAACAGACAAAAAAACTTGTTGCAGATATGCAGAAGGCGGCGGACATGCCTTTGCTCATTGGCATTGACGAAGAAGGCGGCATGGTTTCCAGACTGGATAAAAGTCAGATTCCCCATACTTCCATTCCCAATGCAAAAGACATGAATGGAGATACAGCGCAGGCGGAAACCGCTGGTAAGGAAATTGGCAGTGTCTTGTCAGAATTGGGAATCAATGTGGATTTCGCACCCATTGCGGATATTCATACCAATCCAGAAAATACGGTCATTGGCGATCGTGCTTATGGAACCGATGCCCAGACAGTAGCGGATATGGCTTCTGCTTTTGCAAAAGGGCTGGAAAGCGAAGGTGTCAGTGCAACGGCAAAACATTTCCCGGGACATGGTGATACAGGGACAGACTCCCATGACGGTATGGCGGTTTCAGAACATGATTTGCAGCGCCTGCAGGAAGTGGAATTTGTGCCTTTTCACCGTTTGGCAGATGAAGGCATTGATTTGATGATGGTGGGACACATCACCATGCCTAATGTGACAGATGATGGTCTGCCCGCAAGTCTTTCCAAAGAAGCCATTGATTTATTGCGGGACGAACTGGATTATGACGGCATCGTTATCACCGATGCCATGAATATGGGTGCCATTGTGGATTATTACCCTGACGGAGAAGCGGCTGTGAAAGCGGTGGAAGCAGGTGTGGATATTGTGCTGATGCCGGCGGATTTGGATGATGCCTACAACAGCCTGTGTGAAGCGGTACAGACCGGGGAAATTTCAGAAAACCGGCTGGATGAAAGTGTGGAAAGAATCCTGTCTCTGAAGTATGATAAGGGAATGTTGGTTCCATAAATGCAAAGTATTGAAAAAACAACAAAAAATTGGTATAATATTTTTTAATCTTTTTTAAAAATCCGAAGAAAAACGGGGAGTTAAAACATATGAATGAGGAAGAAAGAGGGGTGACAGGTATGGCTATTGAAGTTCAACTGTATCAGGAATTGGTGGAAAAAATCAAAACGTACCATCCTGCAAAAGACTTTGATATGCTGGAAAAAGCATACAATCTGGCAAGAGAAGCCCATAAGGATCAAAAGCGTAAGTCCGGCGAGCCATATATCATTCATCCTTTGAAAGTTGCGTATATTCTGGCTGAACTGGAATTGGACATGGAATCCATCGTTGCGGGGATTCTCCATGACACCATTGAGGATACGCCTTATACCTATGAAGATATTTCACGTATTTTCAGTGAGGAAATCGCCGTTCTGGTTGACGGTGTTACAAAATTGGGTAAGTTGTCTTACTCCACAAAAGAAGAAATTCAGGCAGAAAACTATCGTAAGATGTTTTTGGCAATGGCAAAGGATATCCGTGTTATTTTGATCAAACTGGCTGACCGTCTGCATAACATGCGGACACTGAACTATATGACGCCGGAAAAACAGCGGGAAAAAGCCCAGGAAACCATGGATATCTATGCGCCTTTGGCACATCGTCTGGGGATTTCCAAGATCAAATCGGAAATGGAAGATCTGTGCTTTAAGTATCTGAATCCAGAAGCCTATTTTGATCTGGCTGCAAAAATTGAAAAGAAACGTATCGAACGTGAAACATTTGTTGCGGATATCGTCAAAGAAGTCCGTGAAAAAATGGAAGAAGCGGGTATCAAAGGCAAAATTGAAGGACGCAGCAAACACTTTTTCAGTATTTATAAAAAAATGGTCAACCAGAATAAGACACTGGACCAGATTTATGACCTGTTTGCCGTTCGTGCCATTGTGGATTCCGTCCGCGACTGTTACGCGGTGCTGGGTATCGTCCATACCATGTATAAACCCATGCCGGGACGATTCAAGGACTATATCGCTATGCCCAAGCCCAATATGTATCAGTCCCTCCATAATACACTGATCGGTCCTTCCGGGGAACCTTTCGAAATCCAGATTCGTACATGGGAAATGCATCGTACCAGTGAATATGGTATCGCAGCCCATTGGAAATACAAAGAAGGCAAATCCGGCGAAAAAGGCACCAAAAAAGAAGAAGCAAAACTGGCTTGGCTCAGACAGATTCTGGAATGGCAGAAAGATATGTCTGATAATAAAGAATATCTGGATACCATCAAGCTGGATTTGAATATCTTTACTGACCAGGTATACGCTTTTACACCACAGGGCGAAGTTATTCAGCTGCCAAAGGGTTCTACACCCATTGACTTTGCTTATATGATTCACTCCGCTGTCGGCAATAAGATGGTAGGTGCAAGAGTCAATAACCGTATGGTAACCATTGACTATAAGATTCAGAACGGGGATATCGTAGAAATCATGACATCCCAGAACTCCAAAGGTCCTAGCCGTGACTGGCTTACATTGGTCAAGAGTTCTCAGGCACGTACCAAGATCAAGCAGTGGTTTAAAAAGGAAGAAAAAGAAGAAAATATCATCCGCGGTCGTGAATTGATTTTGGCGGATATGAAGAAAAAAGGTTTGCAGCCTTCCGACCTGCTCCGTCCTGAATGGCAGGAACTTGTCATTAATAAATATGACTTTAAGGATTGGAATGCTGTCCTTGCAGCCATCGGATATGGCGGCCTGAAAGAAGGTCAGGTTGTCAATCGACTGAAAGAAGAATATCTGAAAGAAAAACGGAAACAGCAGACAGCAGAAGATATTCTCAATGACTTTGAGAAAACTGTCAGCCAGAAACCGTTGAAACATAAGAGCAAGAGCGGCATTGTGGTAGAAGGCGTCGGCGATGTTGCCGTGCGTTTCTCCAAGTGCTGCAGTCCCGTTCCCGGCGACGAAATCGTTGGTTTTGTCACTCGCGGACGTGGGGTTACCATCCACCGTACTGACTGTATCAATATTCTGAACCTGAGCAATGAAGAACGGGGCAGATTGATTGATGCGGAATGGGATACCCAGTATACCCATGGGGAAGTGGATGCTTCCTATCTGGCAGAAATTCGTGTCATTGCCAACGACCGTACTGGTCTGCTGCTGGAAATCAGCCGCCATCTGGCAGACGAGGACATTTCTGTCAAAGGCTTCAATATCCGTACCACAAAGGATATGACAGCCATTTTCAACATCACTATGGAAATCAGAACAAAAGATCAGCTGGAACGTGTCAATAAACGATTGAAAGGCATCAAAGGCATCATTGATATTGAACGTGTCAGCGGCTAAGTAATAGGAGGATGAACATGCGCGCAGTATTGCAGAGAGTTTCACAGGCAAGTGTAGCCGTTGACGGTCAGGTCATCGGTGAAATCGGAAAAGGTGTTATGGTATTGTTCGGCATGCTGGGAACAGACGACGACAAGACCATTGAATATATGCTAGATAAGGTTGTAAACCTGCGTATTTTTGAAGATGAAAACGGTAAAATGAATCTGTCTTTGCTGGATATTGACGGGGAACTGCTCATTGTGCCTAACTTTACTTTGTATGGCGATGCTAGAAAAGGCAGACGTCCCGGTTACTCCGGCGGTGCGGCTCCCGATGTGGCATCCGTGCTGTTTGAAAAACTTTGTGCGAAAGCAAAGTCTATGCCCATTAAGAAAGTGGCAACCGGTCAGTTCCAGGCAGATATGAAAGTGGCACTCATCAACGATGGTCCTGTAACACTGCTGCTGGATAGTGAAAAATTGTTCTAAAAAAGGATTTTGAATATGATATATTATCGTTTACGGGGACATGAGCTGCAAAATGACGTGCAGACCATGGTACAGGTGTTTTACCCCAATTTGCATTATTATCGGACAGAGGAAATCTCTGACGAAGAAACAACTGTAGAAAGTTCCGTGGAAAAAGGCATTGCTTCGGCAATGCTTTATCGGCGTGGAGAGCAGGTTTCTGCTTGGTCTGTGCCTTATACAGAACCTTTGACAGAAAAAGAGAAAAAACGTCTGGTAAAGCTGACCATTTTTGCCCTTTTGAGCAGAGAAACGGGTATGTATCCCAGATGGGGGCTTTTGACAGGCGTTCGTCCTGCGAAAATTGTCAATACCCTTCTTTCCGAAGGCAAAAGCGACGAAGAATGTCTGCGGTATCTCACAGAAAAGTATCTGGTGGCGCAGCAGAAAGCGGAATTGACTTTGAAGGTGGCAAAAGCGGAGCGCAGACTTTTGGCAGGCAATGAAAAAACAGACATCAGCCTGTATATCGGCATTCCATTCTGTCCTACCCGTTGTCTGTACTGTTCCTTTACGGCTTATCCCTTGAAGCAGTATGAAAAAAGAGTGGACGAGTATCTGGATGCCATGTTCAAAGAAATGGAATATCTGGCAGAGTACGCCCAGAACTTCCATTTGAAAAATATCTATATTGGCGGCGGCACACCTACCTCTTTGACAGAGGAACAGCTGGAACGTCTGCTGCAAAAGGTACAGGAATTGTTCGCACCAACAGAAGATATGGAATACACTGTGGAAGCTGGTCGTCCTGATACCATCACGAAGGAAAAACTGCGGCTCATGAAAGTTTATGGCGTCAACCGTATTTCCATCAATCCCCAGACCATGAACGAGGAGACTCTTAAACGTATTGGCAGACGCCATACGGTGGAGGACATCCGCCGGGTATTCTGGGAAGCCAGAGAAGTGGGACATGATAATATCAACATGGATTTGATTCTGGGTCTGCCTGAAGAAACACCGGAAGATGTACGTCAGACTATGGAAGAAATCATGGCGCTGGAACCGGATAACGTAACCGTTCACACACTGGCGGTAAAACGCGCATCCCGTTTGAAAGAACAGTTTGACCTGTATACCATGACCACAGCGGAAGTGCTGGAGGAAATGCTGGAAATTGCGGCGGATTACGCGGAAAGAATGGGACTGGAGCCTTATTATATGTATCGCCAGAAAAATATGGTAGGGAACTTTGAAAACGTGGGATACTGCAAACCCGGCAAAGAAGGGGTTTACAACATCCAGATCATGGAAGAAAAACAGACCATTCTGGCAGCAGGCGCAGGGGCAAGCACAAAAACTGTTGACCCATCTACAGACCGCATCGAGCGTGTGTTTAACGTAAAGAGCATTGAAGATTATATCGGCAGAATTGACGAAATGATAGAAAGAAAGCGGCAGAGATTGCCGCAGGGAGGTAAATTATGATTCAGTTGGTAAAAGGTACAAAGGATATTTACGGTGCAGAGGTAAAAGCATGGCAGCGCATCGAAGGCAAAATGCGCAATCTCTGCGAAACATTCGGCATTGGGGAAATCAGAACACCTGCCTTTGAATTTACAGAACTTTTTGTCAGAGGTGTAGGGGAAACAACCGATATCGTACAGAAAGAAATGTATACCTTCACAGACGACGGTGACAGAAGCCTGACACTGCGCCCCGAAGGTACAGCAGGCGCTGTTCGTGCGTACATCGAACATGGTATGCACAACAACGCACAGCCTACAAAGCTGTATTATATTTCTCCCACATTCCGTTGTGAAAACACACAGGCAGGCAGACAGCGTCAGTTCCACCAGTTTGGTGTGGAAATGCTGGGTTCCTACAGCGCAGCACAGGATGCGGAAGCTATTTCCGTTGCAGCAGCACTGCTGGAAGAAATGGGCATCCATGGTGTACAGCTGCGTATGAACAGCTTGGGCTGTCCTGAATGCCGCAGCAGATACAACAAACAGCTGCGCGAATTCATCGGCAACAATCTGGACAAGCTGTGCCCTACATGCAAAGAACGTTTTGAAAAGAACCCTCTGCGTGTTCTGGACTGTAAAGAAGAAAGCTGTCAGGCTGTTATCGCAAACGCGCCTTCCGTTCTGGATTGTCTGGATGAAGAATGTACTGCACACTTCCAGAAAGTACAGGATATCCTGACAGAAATGGGCATTGATTTTGTTATTGATCCTAAGATTGTTCGTGGTCTGGACTACTATACAAGAACTGTATTTGAATTTGTATCCGATGGTTTGACTGTTTGCGGCGGCGGTCGTTATGACAATCTGGTAGAAGAATGCGGCGGCAAACCCACCGGCGCCGTTGGTTTCGGTCTGGGTATTGAAAGACTGATGATGATTCTGGAAAAACAGAATGGTCCCATCGAAGAAGTACCTGAACGTGACGTTTACATCGGTTCCATGGGTGAAAAAGGCTTGATCAAAGCTCAGGGCATCACACTGGCACTGCGGAAAGCAGGCGTGCGCGCAGAATGCGATACCGTAGAACGCAGCGTAAAAGCACAGATGAAATACGCAAACAAGATTGGTGCGAAATACTCCGTTATCATTGGGGATTCCGAACTGGAAAACAACAGTGTAGAACTGAAGGAAATGGAAACAGGTGAAAAAGAAACTGTTGTTCTTTCCGAACTGGCAGAAGTGCTGAAAGCAAAATTGAAATAAGACAGAGAAAAGGGACAGAAAGGATTCTGTCCTTTTTTTATCTGAGAAAAGAAATGACGATTCTAATCTCTTGTGGTATGATGTAAGAAAAACAAGTGTACATGAAGAAAGGAGGGCACCATGCTGGACAGTATCCCCGGTGGGGATGAAATGAAAAGTTTGTTGGGAGATTCCCTGTATGATGTTTGGACGCAGTTAACCGCTTGCATTGATGAAAAATATGATATGGAACGGACATGGAACAAAGGCGGCAAGGCATGGAAATATGAGTACAAATATCGTCGGGGCGGCAAGACATTGTGCGCCTTGTATGCACGGGAAAACGGTGTAGGATTTATGGTCATCCTTGGAAAAGAGGAGAGAGCAAAGTTCGAAGCGGACAAAGATGCCTATGCCAAAGAGATTCAGCAGGTTTATGAAGAATCCAAGACCTATCACGATGGGAAGTGGCTGATGTTTGAGCCAAAGGATCAGTCGTTATTTGATGATTTCATGAAATTGCTGTTGATCAAAAGAAAACCTAACAGAACGTAATTTGTTTCTGCACATGAGGAAAATGGATGCGGAAAAGAGCAGAAATACAATCTTTTCCCTCAGAAAAACAGGATTTTGACAAAAGAATGTCAGTATTGTGGCAAAAGTCCTTGCCACAATGCCCATTCTGGTATTATAATTTTAATGTAGGATATTTTATTCCTAAAAAAGAGAAAGAGGTGTTTTAAAAATGGCATTGGTAACAACAAAGGAAATGTTTGAAAAG
The DNA here is from genome assembly GCF_900142265.1 of Anaerotignum lactatifermentans DSM 14214. GTDB lineage: Bacteria > Bacillota > Clostridia > Lachnospirales > Anaerotignaceae > Anaerotignum > Anaerotignum lactatifermentans. The sequence continues at coordinate 43,182 of NZ_FRAH01000018.1, forward strand.
GCATTCCAGGGCGGTTACGCGATTGGTGCGTTCAACATCAACAATATGGAAATCGTACAGGGCGTTGTGGCTGCCGCAAAAGCACAGAACTCCGCAGTTATCCTGCAGGTATCTAAAAGTGCGCTGAAATATGCTCACCCGAAATATCTGAAAGCTATGGTTGACGCGGCTGTAGAAGAAACAGGTCTGGACATTGCGCTGCATCTGGATCATGGTCCCGATCTGGAAACATGTAAAGAATGCATCGAATGCGGTTTCACATCCGTTATGTTCGACGGTTCTCATTATGACTACGAAGAAAACGTAGCAAAAACAAAAGAAGTAGTAGAATATGCGCATGCAAGGGGCGTAGTGGTTGAAGCGGAATTGGGCAAACTTGCAGGCGTAGAAGACGATGTAAAAGTAGACGCTGCCAACGCTACTTACACAGACCCTGACCAGGCTGTAGACTTCGTAAAACGCACAGGCGTTGATTCTCTGGCAATTGCCATTGGTACAAGCCATGGTGCTTACAAATTCAAAGGTGAAGCAAAACTGGACTTCGACCGTCTGGAAACCATCACAAAGAAATTGGAAGATGCCGGCTTCCATAATTTCCCCATTGTACTGCATGGTGCTTCCTCTGTAGACCAGAGATGCGTTGCAATGTGCAATGAATACGGTGGTAAAATCGACGGTGCAAAAGGTATCCCTGCGGAAATGCTGCGTAAAGCATCTTCCATGGCTGTTTGCAAAATCAACATGGACACAGACCTGCGTCTGGCTATGACAGCTGCAATCCGTAAATCCTTTGGCGAAAATCCCGCAGCTTTCGACCCTCGTGGTTACCTGGGTGACGCAAGAAACCTGATTCAGGAACTGGTAGAAGACAAAATCAAAAACGTGATCGGTTCTGTAGATTCTATGAAATAAGAAATATCAGAACAATGATATTTAACTAAAAATAGAAAGAGCAATATCTGTTTGAATATGCAGATGTTGCTTTTTTTTGTACTGGAAAAGATACATGTTCTTGCAATGCCTTTATGGATGGGATAAAATAGAAACAGAGTAATTTGTTATCCAAGGAGGGATTCTTATGTATGAACTGGTTCAGGTGGCAGCAAACACCTATTATATCAATAGCCCGTCTAAAATGGGCGTATACCGTGTCAGCGACGATGATGTATGGCTCATTGACAGTGGCAATGACAAAGATGCAGGCAGAAAAGTGCAGAAAATTCTGGAAGCACAGGGGTGGAAATTGACAGCCATCATCAATACTCATTCCAATGCAGACCATATCGGCGGCAATACGCTGCTGCAAAATCGTCTGAATTGTGCCGTTTACAGCACACCCATGGAAAACGCTGTCATTGAAGCACCCATTCTGGAACCCTCTTTCCTCTATGGGGGCTATCCTTTCAAAAAACTGCGGAATAAATTCTTAATGGCAACACCTTCCAAAGCCCAGGATATTGCCGAAGCAAAACTGCCGGAAGGTATGGAAATCATTCCGCTGGGCGGTCATTTCTGGCAGATGATTGGTGTGAAAACACCAGATGATGTATATTTCCTGGCGGATTGTCTGTTTGGGGAAAATATCGTGGCAAAATACCACGTGAACTTTGTTTATGACTTGCAGGCATTTTTGGATACACTGGACTTTGTGGAACAGTTTCAGGGAAAACTCTGTATTCCTGCTCATGCGGAACCCACAGAAGATATTGTGTCACTGGTGAAAGTCAACCGTGACAAGTCTTTGGAAATTCTGAATAAGCTGCTGGAAATCTGCAAAACACCAAAAAACTTTGAATTGGTATTGAAAGAAATCTTTGAAGCCTTTGATCTGACCATGGATTATGGACAGTATGTCCTTGTAGGCAGCACCATTCGTTCCTATTTATCCTACCTGCTGGATAAGGGACAAATGGAGGCTTATGTGGAAAATAATCTGCTTCTTTGGAAGACCGCAGAAACTGTATAATTTGCTGAAAAAGTTTGTGACATTTTTTGTTATATTCTGTATACAGATTTCCTGTTTTTTGTTGACATGCTCATAGATAGGCTTTATTATATTGCATAGACCATTGAAACGGCACTGCTTCGGCAGTGCCTTGGTTTTCTATTAGGAGAAAAAATGAAAATGTCACAAAGGAGGAAAAACGAAAATGAGCACCACTGCGGTTCAGCCCAAAGAAAACAAAATGGGAACCATGCCTATCAACAAGCTGCTTTTGAACATGTCTTTGCCAATGATGATTGCCATGCTGATTCAGGCGCTGTATAACATCATTGACAGTATGTTCGTAGCACAGATCAGTGAAAATGCCCTTTCTGCGGTTTCACTGGCATTCCCCATGCAGAACTTTATGATTGCTGTAGGTACAGGGACGGGCGTTGGTGTCAATGCGCTGCTTTCCAAGAGCCTGGGCGCAAAGCGTATCAAAATTGCAAACAAAACGGCAAATGTCAGCATGTTTCTGGTATTCATGAACTGGATTCTGTTTATCCTGATTGGTCTGTTTGTAGCAAAACCCTTTTTGATGGGGCAGACCAAAGTGGCAGAAATCGTTGATTACGGCAATACATACCTGCGAATTTGCTGTGTGGCATCTCTGGGTATTTATGCGGAAATCGCACTGGAAAGATTGCTCCAGGCAACAGGACGCACCTTCTATACCATGATTACGCAGGCAACAGGTGCGGTTGTGAATATCATTCTGGACCCCATTCTGATTTTTGGCATGTTTGGTATGCCGAAAATGGGCGTTGCAGGTGCGGCATTGGCGACCGTTATCGGTCAGTTTATTGCAGCAGGGCTGGCACTGTTTTTCAACTTGAGAGTAAATCATGATATTAAATTTGACTGGAAAAATATGCTGCCTACAAAATTTGTGCTTTTCCATATTTATAAAGTTGCGGTGCCTTCTATTCTGATGGTTTCCATCGGTTCTGTCATGATGTTCTGCATGAACCGTATTCTGGAAGTATTCACCACAACAGCCATTGCAGTATTTGGTGTATATTTCAAATTACAGAGTTTTATCTTTATGCCGATTTTCGGTATGAATAATGGTATGGTACCCATCATTGCCTATAACTATGGCGCAAGACATCGTGATCGTATCATTGGTACTATTAAACTGGCAGTTATGTACGCAGTTGCTATGATGCTCATTGGTTTTGCAGTATTCCAGATCATTCCTGATAAATTGCTGCTGATGTTCAATGCATCGGAAAACATGCTTGCCATTGGTGTTCCAGCATTGCGTCTGATTTCCATCAGCTTCCTGCTGGCAGGTTTCAACATCATTTGTTCCTCTGTATTCCAGGCAATGGGCAATGGCGTTTTCAGTCTGATTGTTTCTGTTGTCCGTCAGCTGGTGGTATTGGTGCCTGTAGCGTTCCTGATTTCCAAGATGGGCGTTCTGGACCGCATCTGGTGGTCTTTCCCCATTGCGGAAGTTGTGGCAGCAGCAATTTGTATTTTCTTCCTGCGGAAGATTTTGAAAATGCTTGATTTTTAAGAGAATCAGAAAAGATGGTTTGTTCTTTCGGGACAGCCATCTTTTTTTGTTTGGTTGCGAAAAATGCCTCTTGTGTGGTACACTGAATTTATCAAAAAAGCAGGAGGTTACCAATGATTATTTACATCTGTCTCATGGCAGTGATGGCATATCTGGCGTTTCGATGGGGAAAGGAAACAAAGACAGGCACCTGTCATATGATGAAAGAGTATACAGAGAAAAAAGAGACGGCAGAGCAAGTTGGAAATTTACTGCAGTTTGTAGGGAAATGCGCCTGTGCCAGCGGTGGACTCATGGCAGTCTGCTTTTTCTGGAGAATGCTGGCAGGAGATTTTCCGAGAGTGTTGGCAGCGGTTTCTATTTTGTTTTACAGCCTTGGTTTTATCCGTGCCATGTTGATTCTGCAAAAAATACAGAAGGAAGAGAGGGGACAAAATTGAAGTATTTTGGTATCATGCTGTCCGTATTTGGTCTGGATACAGTGACGAAAATCTGGGCAAGAAAAAAACTGCCTCTGGGTGGAAAAACAGAAATCATCAAAGATAAATTTTATTTTCGGCGCATAAAAAACGATGGTATGGCATATAATACCCTTGAGCGAAATCCCAAAGCAGTGTTATATCTCACAGGCGGACTCATCGGTTGGTGCTTCGCTGCTTTCTGTATGATGCTCACAAAACAGGAGGAAAAAAAGCATTTGCTCCTGTCGCTTTCTGTGATGTTGGGCGGCGCTTTGGGTAACTTTTGGGATCGTATTCGACGTGGTGGTGTGACAGATTTTCTCTATATCAAGTGGAAAAAAGCGCCTATTTTCAACCTGGCTGACATTGCCATCGTAAGCGGCGGAATCTGGGGATTGCTTGCCTCTTTATGGAAAAGATAACAAGGAATTGGTTTTATTTTTAAAAAAACTATGGTATTTGTATAGATTAGGGGTTGAAGAATGTCGATAAACGTAGTATAATACACTCAGGAAACATCCTGAGATGCTCGATAGCCCATCGTTATTGAACCTACATGACTGAAAAGGGATTCCTATAAGCTAAAGTGATGTCAGGCCTCAAGATAATTCCCTTTGGGCGGAGGAAGACTGAGACTTTGGCTGCGGTTGCCCACCTGGCTTAGGCTAGGTGTCAAGAGATGGGAACGGCATTTCGGGATCTCCGTGCGTATGAGAACAGGTATATGGATATTGCATAATATTCATATACCTGTTTTTTCGTGCATAAAAAAAGAGGTTCTATTTTCCGGTGCATGTCCGTATACTGTTATAAAGTTTGACAGGGAGTGTGAGGACATACATGAAACGGATTTGTTTTTTCCTTTTGATACTGACAAGCCTGTTTTGGACAGGCTGTGGAAATGCAGTAACGGGAGAAATGGCAGAAATAGGACGTATTGGCGATGATTTATCCATCAGCCGTGCCATGGCAGCTAAGACTATGGCATTGACTTTTTACACCAAAGAGGAATTGGAAGGGCTGGAGCAAGTGGCAGATTTTCCAGATGTGCCTCAGACAGACCCTTTTTACCCCTACATCAATGGGGCAGTGAAACTGGGGCTGCTATCCGGTGATGAGGACGGTAATTTTTATCCAGAAAAAGATTTGACATTGATACAGGCACAAGCGTTATTAGACCGAATGGCACCCGATTATGACAGCCGAATGGTGCTGGACGAAAGCAATCAGAATATGCCGGTGGCTTACAGTCTATGGATACAATTATTGCAGACTGCCTTGGAAGCAAGGGAAGAAGAACTTTCTGCCTATGGCATTACGGAAGAAACCCGTGTGCTTCTGACAGCGGAAGATAGCGGTGGCATGTTTGATAATGGCTATTATGGCGGAGCCGGATTGGATTTGAAGCCCTATGAAAATACGGCACTGCGGTATTGGGCAAAAGATGGGGAAATTCTGGCGTTACTGGAAGTTACCGATACTACCCCTACCATTGAGAATATCTACTGTACGGCTTCCGGCGGAACCATTCACATGGAAACAGGCGCAGGCAGTGTGACACGACCTTATACAGGACAGGCAGTGAACGGCATTTGCGATGTGACCCTCTCGGAAGGAAAAGCGACAGAAGCGGTACAGGCGGCAGAATTAGGTCTTTGTACCGTAAAACGAGTCAATGGACAGGAAATTTATCTGGCAGAACAAGGGCTTCTCTCCTGGGCAGATGATTTTCGTATTTATGATGCGACTGGCACAGAATGGACGAGCCAAAAAGTATCAAAGTTGATTTGCGGCACAAAGGGAGCAAATTACTATCTCAAAGATGGAAAAGTGGCAGGGGCAATCATTACCCAGACAGTACAGCCGGAGAATATCCGCGTACTTGTTGGCGGAGCAGGGCAAACAAAAGTGACCATTTCCGCAGAGGGAGGATTTACCCTGAAAAGCAGTGAAGCAGAAAAAACATTTTCTAATGGAGAACAGGCTGTGATGACTGCTGACTTGCCATGGTTTGACAGCGGTATTGTGGAAGCGGCTCCAACGGGAGAAAGCCCCTTATCCGTAACTTTTTCTGATGGTATAAAACGTCAGTATTTTGGCACAGTAGAGTTAGAACGGCGGCAGGACGGCATTTCTGTCATCAATGAATTGCCCTTGGAAACCTATCTGCGGGGCGTGGTTCCTCATGAAATGCCTGTGGATTTTGGAGAAACAGCCCTTGAGGCTCAGGCAATCACTGCCCGCAGTTATGCCTATAATCAGTTTTATGCTAACAGCTATTGCGGATATGGCGCTCATTTGGCAGATACTGTAGCCAGTCAGGTTTATCTTGGGGCGGATACGGCAGAACTGTCTGACGCGGCAATCCAGGCAACGGCAGGAAAATGTCTGACGGCAGGAAATGAAGTGGTGACCACGTATTTTTATTCTACTTCCTGTGGGTATGGCGCAGATGCAAAAGAAGTATGGTCGGCAGACGGTACTTTCACAGAAGAAAGCAAACCCTATTTGACAGGCGGAACCTACGGCATTTCTGTGGAAAAACCGAATACAGAAGAGGAATGGCTGGCATTCTGGCAGGATTGGGAGATTGAGGGATATGATGACGCGTCCCCTTGGTATCGGTGGAAAACATATTTTGGTGCGGGTCAGTTAACGGAAATCACCAGTGCCAAACTGAAAGAAGCTGCAAAATCCCATCCAGCCCATGTGGAAGTTTTGCAGGAGGATGGCAGTTGGAAGGCACAGACACCACCAGAAGATTTGGGACGGCTCACAGGAATTTCTGTGGCAAAGCGTGGAGAAAGCGGCGTTATGGAAGTACTGCGATTGGACTACGAAAAAGGTTCTGTGCAGGTGAAAACAGAATATACCATCCGGCAAGTACTTTCTCCTACCAAAATGACAGTTGGTGACCCTATTTATTTGCAGAGGAAAGACGGAGAGTCTTTGACAGGGAATACCATGCTTCCCAGTGGATTTTTTGCCGTAAAAGAAATGAAAAATGCGGAAGGAAAATTGACAGGTGTTGCTCTTTATGGCGGTGGAAACGGTCATGGTGTGGGCATGAGCCAGTATGGTGCCAAAGGCATGGCAGAAGATGGAAAAACAGCAGAAGAAATTCTGGAACATTACTATACAGGAACAACCGTACAGCAAGTGATTGCATAAAAAAACAACACGCAGGAATTTTTCCTGCGTGCTATTTTTTTAGATTTCAATATGATTTTTTTCTTTGTATTCTTCTGCCATATCAGCTAAAGAAATGTTGTCCACGACATCATCCAGCGCTTCTTTCATCTTTTTCCAGATGGAAAGAGAAACGCAGGTGTCAGAGTTGGGGCACATGGGGTTGTCCACACAATCCACGGGAGAAAGGGAACCTTCCAGAATTCTCAGGACTTCTCCGATGGTGATATCTTTTGGTTCTCGTGTGAGAATGTAACCTCCCTGCGCACCGCGGTAGCTTTTTACCAGACCGGATTTTGTCAGTGGATTGATGATCTGTTCCAGATATTTTTCGGAAATATCCTGCTCTCTGGCGATGGATTTCAAAGCCAGTGTGCCTTTGTCGTAATGGAGAGCCAGACTTAACATCAGGCGTATGCCATAGCGGCCTTTTGTAGATATTTTCATAAAAATACTCCTTACTAAAAAAACGGGTGTTTATTCTTCTTCCCAGCCTTTGCAGATGTCAACCCAGGCTTCGCATTTGCCGTAATGGAAAAGTTCGTCGCAAGTCAGTTCAACTGCGGAGTTGCTGCTGCCGGCAGCCGGGAATACAGTGTCAAAACGCTTCATGGAAACATCGGCAAATGCACGGGTACCTTCCGGCAGTGCGAAAGGACAAACGCCACCGACAGCATGTCCGGTTGCTTCCAGTGTTTCTTCGGGAGAAAGCATTTTTGCCTTCAGACCAAAGGTGTCTTTAAATTTGCGGTTATCGATTTTTGCGTCCCCTGCAACGGAAATGACAATGGGTCCTTCCTTAGACATCAGGCAGAGCGTTTTGGAAATCCGGGCGGGAATAACGCCGGCTGCTTCTGCTGCCAGTTCTACAGTTGCACTGGAGGTAGCAAATTCCAATACTTCCTTGGGACAATTCATATCTTTCAGATAAGCTTTAACTTTTTCAATAGACATGGTTGCATACATCTCCTCTTTGGGATATTCAGATTTACTTATACGCAATAGCATAGCAGAAAAGTAGTCTTTATGCAAGATAAAGTGCATAAGAATTTAGAAAAAAAGTGTTGACAGATAAAAAAGGTCGCGTTACAATGGGCAAAAGATCACAGACGACGGACAGGAGTTTTCGACATGCAGAAATTTACATTTGTTGGAAAACTGCATATGGATATGATGATGAGCATGGGCATGATGATGTGCATGCTTTTTGTGATGTTCATATGTTACTTGCAATTGTTCTGAGATGCTTTGAAACAAATTTGATTTTTACAAACGGCTCGGAGGATGCGAGCCGTTTTTTTATTATTACTTTAGTGCTGAAGGCTGCAAAGCAGCCTTTAACAACCGCCCGCTCTGCGGGTGAGATTAAAGCTTAAGCAAAAAGCATCGTCCTTGTTGTAAAATAAGGGTGTTCAAGCCTAAATATTTTACATAAGAAAGGACGATGCTTTTATGGCAAACAGTTTAGCACACACAAAATGGGTATGCAAGTATCATATCGTATTTACACCAAAGTATAGAAGAAAAATAATTTATTATGAATTGAGAGCGGATATTCAAAAAATAATTAAAGATTTGTGTAAATGGAAAGGTGTAGAAATTATTGAAGG
>NZ_FRAH01000124.1 GCF_900142265.1 Anaerotignum lactatifermentans DSM 14214
CGTTTGCGTTTATACCCATTTCGGTAATCATCATTGTCAGAACGCTCAGATTTTTCATAACCAAGATGGTTGTCCATTTCGGCTTCCATCATTTCTTTGATGGTTCCACCAAGAAGATCCTTTAGAGCTTCCTGAATATCCTCAGCTGTCTGAATATCGTATTCTTCCATGAGCTGATGAATAATGTTTCGTTTTCCCTCTGTCATTTGTACCCGATGTATGGGTTTCTTCTGTTTTGCCATAATAAAAGGTCCTCCTATGATTTAAATTTTACCATAGAAGAACCTCTTCAATTACATATTTACAGAAAAAGTTTCACACTGCCACAAAAAAGCTGTGAATCCAAAATATTCACAGCTTTTTTCTTCGTTTGTCGATTATTGTCGAAAAAAATACTATATATTTTTCTGTATTTGTATTGATAATCAAGAAGAATAAATCTATAATCGGTTGTAAAAGTGAGACAAAATTTCAAAAACTACTCATTTGTTCCATTGATCAAATAATCACAGCTTACATGAAACAATTTGGAAAGCGCCTGTATTTCTAAATCAGTCACATATCTCTTATTTGTTTCAATACGAGTGATAACATTCTTATCCATATCAATACCCAAAAGTTGAAGGGCGCTTGCCAAGTCCCTTTGGGACATACTATGCATCTCACGCAATTCTTTTAATCGAGTGCTTATCAAATTTTTTTCGCCTGAACTTGTTCTTGGTTTTGGCATAGCTATCACCTCTTTGTCTCATTTTTTGCACCACTTTAGTTTATCCGAAAAATAATGGAATATTGGTTGTAAAAGTGAGACAAAAATGATGTTATATTTTGCAAGAAAAAAGACAGGCTTTTTTGTCAAAGGAGATGATTTGATGTCTGATTTTCCTCAAATCCTGAAAACATTAAGACGAAGCCGAAAAGTAACACAATCAAAGTTAGCTGAGGCTTTGGGATATGGCTGCACAGCGATAGCCAATTATGAATCCGGCAGAACTGAACCGGATATTGATACCTTATTAAAAATAGCAAACTTTTTTGAAGTACCTGTAGGTTCTTTATTAGAGAGGGAAAATAAAATATATAAAATAGATGAAGAAGTGGAATTTGTGATCCAAAAGTTTTCTCAGTTAGATAGAGAAAAGAAAGATTATCTGCTTTACACATTAAACATACTCTAAGACATATACTAAAGTAGAATAAGAGTTAAATTTTCATATAGAATAAAAATAAAGTGCAATACAGGGTATTGGTTTTAAATGAATCAAATAAAAACAATCAAAAAACAATCGTAAAAATTTGCGATTGTTTTTTTGATTGTTTTAACATATAATATGGTTGATAGTGTGAGAAAGGAAGTGTTTTATATGCGTGAAACGAGAAGAATAGAATTCAAAGAAACGATTACAAATACATTTTTAAAAACAGTGAGTGCTTTTTCAAATTATGAAGGTGGAGAAATATTTTTTGGTATCGATGATGAGGGGAATGTGATAGGCTTGCCCAATGTGAAGCAAGCATGTCTGGATATTGAAAACAAAATAAATGACAGTATTACTCCACAGCCCAACTACACGCTGGAATTGCAGAATCACGACCAAACAATAAAATTGACTGTAAAAAGTGGATTCCAGAAGCCATATTTATATAAATCAAAAGCATACAAACGAAATGACACCGCAACAATCGAAGTTGATACATTGGAGTTGTCAAGATTGATTTTAGAAGGGAAAAATATTAGATATGAAGAATTACCATGCGCAGATCAAGAACTGACTTTTGATATTTTGTATCAAAAATTAAAAGAATGTATCCAGATTGAAACATTTAACCAAGATACATTAAAAACCTTGAACTTGTATGATAATGTGAATGGATATAATAATGCGGCAGGACTTTTGGCAGATAAAAATCATTTCCCTGGTATTGATATTGTGAAGTTCGGAGAAAACATCAGTGTGATTCACAAAAGAGCAACATTTGATCATATATCTATTTTGACTGTATATGATAAAACATTAGAAGTATTCAGAGATTATTATCAATACGAAGAAATACAAGGTTCTGATAGAAAAAAAGTAGAAAAGATACCAGAGGCTGCATTCAGGGAAGCCATTGCAAATGCATTGATTCATAGAGTCTGGGATGTTGAGTCACAAATAAGGATTTTGATGTTTGATGATAGAATTGAAGTGGTTTCGCCTGGTGGTTTGCCATTTGGAATAACAGAAGAAGAATATTTGTCTGGAAAACTTTCTATTTTAAGAAATAGAAATCTTGCAAATGTATTTTACAGATTAGGGTTCGTCGAAATATTTGGTACGGGAATCACACGAATAAAACAACTCTATGAAGAAGGATTAAAACAACCGGAATTTGAAGTATCAGAAAATACAATTAAGATCGTACTTCCAGTTTTTGAGAAAAACTTAAATTTAACAGAAGATGAAAAGATAGTTTACAAAGTTTTAAGCAAAACAATGCTGAAACCAATAAGTGAAATTGCACCCTATGTACCTTTTGGAAAATCAAAGACAACACAGGTATTAAAATCCATGGGACAAAAAAGTTTAGTGAAAATTGAAGGAAAAGGAAGGGGTACAAAGTATATCATAAAATAAATTTGTGGACTATAGTCAATAAAAAGACACGATTTTTAAACATATTTTCTGGGAATGGCTGGATTTCCTTGCCGCTCCCAGAATGTTGGTTCCATTTCGTATAGTGACAATCAACATAAAAGTCGGACAACTCTTTTGTGCGAGAAATGGATTTTGTTTTTACTGTGGACATAGGTGGGATCTGCATAGAATGCATCAGGCGGTACACTTGACCGACGCTAATGTAAAGACCACAGACACAACCTAAGATATATGCGATTTTATAAGCACCGATGCGTTTATCGTAGTCGGCGTAAATGTACAGAATCATTTGTTTAATATTCTGATTTTCAATGGTTCTGGAAGAAGGCAGAGAATAAAAATGTTTGTAATAAGTGCTTCGGTTTACGTTAAGTATATGGCAAAGGGTTTTGATATTATGCTGTAATCGAAGTGTCTATAAACTGAATTTAATCTTTGTTTAAGTGTGACGTGAAGATGGTAATCGTTTTTAGGATGAGTTTTTCTTCTTCAAGCTGCGCATTTCTTTTCTGGAGTTCCTGAATCTGTTTCGTAGTCAGAATTTCACCATTAGATGTTTCAACAGTGGAGTATTGCTTGATCCATCTGGAAAGAGCAGTTTGAGAAATACCATACTCTTTAATCAGAGAAGCTTGTGTTTGCCATTATGATAGAACTCAACAAGAATTCGTTTGAAATCTTCATCATAATAATTTTTTAGTCATAAAGATACCTCATTTTGGTGTCTAGTATTATGGTACATCTGTTTATAAATCGTGTCCACTTATTTAATATAGATCCAATGATACTATGTTTCTGAGGTGATTATATATGGAAACAAAAGAAATAATATTTAATCTTAGAACAAAATGTGGATTGTCACAGGATGAACTTGCAGAAAAAGTATATGTAACAAGACAAGCAGTTTCCAGATGGGAAAATGGAGAGACTATACCAAATACAGAAACGTTAAAATTACTATCAAAAATATTTGATGTTTCAATCAATACTATTTTAGGTTCGCCAAGACAACTGATTTGTCAATGTTGTGGCATGCCTCTTGATGATTTTAATATCAGTAAAGAAGTTGATGGCACATGGAATGAAGATTACTGCAAATGGTGCTATGAAAACGGAAAATTTACTTATTCTAATATGGACGATTTAATTGCCTATTGTTCAGAAAATATGTCTAATGAGAGTTTTTCTTCAGAAGAGATAAGAGCGTATATGAAACGATTACTGCCAACATTAAATCATTGGAAATAGTATATAGTTAGTAGGATATTAATAGAACATAGTTCTATCTGTTTAACAAATACGATTTAAAGAATGTGGATGTAATTTAGACTCACACTATAAAACTATGGCAATACAAATGCATTTATAGCAAAAATAATTGAGCCAAGACATATTTATGAAGTTGGATACTAAAATGTGTTTGTGAAGAAGTTTTGTCTGGAAATGTAACAGATGTATCTCATTGTGAATGTTCAAGAAACAGTATCTTATGTATACTACAAAATCTTTTGCCTGAAAAAGAAGTAGATGTAGAAACAATTCCTACGGTTTTAGGCGGAACAAAGGACTGCACATTAAAGTTACAATTCATTAAATTTTCATCGTGAAAGATTTATTATTTTATGTTATAGGATTGTATTCTTGACAGTACCATAAAACCGTGCTATCTTAAACTTAAAGATTGTTTTTTATTCCAGCGTATACTGGAATAGGCTGTTTAAGGATTATATGCGTGATTGTTATGTGTTTTTACATATCAGTCACGCATTTTTTATTTTGGCGATAGCGGGAAGAAATCAAATGAAATTTTGGTTTTCTTCCCGCTTTTATTGTACGCCGAACAGGTATGACAAAACCCCCAGTTCAACTGGGGGTAGGTAAAAATACTTTAGTATAAGAAAGAAACCTCCTGCGTTAT
>NZ_FRAH01000029.1 GCF_900142265.1 Anaerotignum lactatifermentans DSM 14214
ATGGGGACGTCTGGAACGGTCACGCAGGGAATCCCAAGAGCCATCATAGCGGTTTTTCCAGCGATAAATATACTGGCGGTTGGTCTTATATTTTACGGCCGCTTTGGTAACTCCATATCGTTCAGCGTATTTAATAAGTGATAGACGGTATCTCATATCTTGTGTTATACTTGCCATGCGAGGATGCTCCTTTATGTATTTTTGTTTTGTGGTGATTCAAATATAACACAAAGTGAGCCTATCCTCGCTTTTTAAATATTCAGTTGTAACACATGTATTGTAATCCTACAGCTTTCATCTTGCTTTCCTTGCGTGAAATCTTGTAACTTGGTAGGAAATATGATAAAATACTCTAATGCGAATCATTTCGCAGACAACAATCGAACATCGGTGGCGCAAGGCGCCTTTTAGGAGGATAAAAAATGGCAAAAAGACAAATCAGAATCAGTACAGATGAGGTTTTGCGTAAAATCTGCAAACCTGTCAAAGAAATCACACCCAATACATTGACACTGCTGGACGATATGGCAGAAACCATGTACGACGCAAACGGCGTTGGTCTGGCTGCGCCTCAGGTAGGCGTTTTGAAACGCATTGTTGTGATCGACATCGGCGATGGTCTGGTAGAACTGATCAACCCTGTCATCGTAGAAGCAACAGGTTCTCAGATCGACTATGAAGGCTGCCTGAGCGTTCCCGGCGCAAGCGCACGTGTGGATCGTCCCGCTTATGTGAAAGTGGAAGCTCTGAACCGTGACGGTGAAAAAATCATCGTGGAAGGGGAAGAATTGATGGCAGTTGCACTGTGTCATGAATTGGATCACCTGGATGGGATATTATATATTGATAAGGCTCTGCCCGACGAAGACGAAGCATAAGGAGGAATTGCCATGCGCGTAATTTTTATGGGGACTCCCGATTTTGCGGTGCCTTCTCTGGAAGCGCTGCTGACAAAGCATGAAGTGGTGCTGGTGGTGACACAGCCTGATAAGCCCAAGGGCAGAGGGAAAAAGATGGTGCCTACACCAGTGAAAGCATGTGCTTTGGAACATGGTATTCCTGTTTTGCAGCCAGAAAAAGTGAAAGAACCGGAATTTGTGGAACAGCTCCGTTCTTATGAACCGGATCTGATCGCTGTAACAGCTTTTGGACAGATTCTGTCTGAACCCATTCTGGAAATGCCTAAATACGGCTGTATCAATGTTCATGGTTCTCTGCTGCCTAAGTACCGCGGTGCGGCACCGATGCAGTGGTCTATCATTGACGGGGAAAAGGTGACAGGTATCACCACCATGTATATGGCAAAAGGTCTGGACAGCGGTGATATGCTGCTGAAAGCGGAAGTGGAAATCACAGATGAAGACACTTTTGCTACCATCCATGACAAAATGGCAGTGACAGGCGCAAACTTGCTGCTGGATACACTGGATCAGCTGGAAGCCGGTACGCTGGAACGGATTCCGCAGGATCATGATGCGGCAACATACGCACCTATGATTACAAAAGAAACCGGTCATATTGACTGGAGCAAAAACAGACAGGACATCATCAATCTCATTCGGGGATTGAATCCAGTTCCGGCGGCATATACCATTTATGAGGAAGAGGTTTTGAAGATTTTCGGCGCAGTAATTTCTGATGTGCAGTCCGATGACGCAGCCAATGGGGAAATTGTGGCTGTGGTGAAAAAAGGCTTTGTTGTCAAATGCGGTGACGGTTGTCTGCTTATTACAGAAGTGCAGGCACGCGGCGGCAAACGCATGATGACAGACGCATATCTGAGAGGACACGCAATGAAAGAGGGCATCCTTTTGCAGTAAGACTTTATGATTCTAGGAACTGAAAAAGGAGGAATCGCACCATATGTTTTTTTATGGATATAACATGGATTATGTTTTTTTATTGATCATTGCCGTTGTCTTGGCTGGTATGGCACAGGCAAAAGTATCGTCTACCTATAACAAGTATTCCCGTGTGCCTAACAGACGCGGGCTGACAGGGGAACAGGTAGCGGCACAGATGCTCATACAGGCTGATATTCACGATGTACGTATTGAACGCGTGGCTGGTCATCTGACAGACCATTATGACCCCAGAACAAAGACGCTGCGCCTTTCTTCCGGCGTATATGATGGCAGAAGCGTAGCGGCACTTGGCATTGCTGCCCATGAAACCGGGCACGCTATCCAGCATGACACAGGCTATGTGTTCCTGGTGCTGCGCAGCACATTGGTACCTTTGTCCAATCTGGGCTCCACACTGGCTTGGCCTTTGATTGTCATTGGTTTGCTTTTTGGGGGCAGTTCATCCAATATGTTCATCACATTGGGCATTCTGTTTTATGCCCTGGCAGTATTGTTTACCATTGTGACACTGCCTGTGGAATTTAACGCATCTTCCAGAGCGCTGCATATGCTGGAAGACCAGTATTTCCTGGATGCGGATGAAATGGGCGGCGCAAGAAAAGTGCTTTCTGCGGCAGCCATGACTTATGTAGCAGCGGCGGCTGTAGCAATTTTGCAGCTGCTTCGTTTGATTGCCATTTTTGGCGGCAGACGGGACGACTAATCACGAATGAGAAAAACGGATAAAATCCAAATCATCAGGGTTTTATCCGTTTTGTATTTTTTACGGGTTTTTCGGCGCAAACCGTGAAAAATGGCGAAAAATATTGATGTATGGCGAAAAATCCCGTATAATAATAAGTTGATAAACCAACGGAAAAAAGACAGAAGGGAATTTGAAATGAAATGATCCAAATCAATCCCAGAGAAGTAGCGGCGGAAGCCATGGTACAAATTTTGGCGGAAGGCGCATATAATAATACGGCGCTGCGGCGTCTGCTGCGGCAAAACGGAGCCATGTCCCAGCAGGACAGGGCTTTTGTGACAGAAATCGTCAATGGCACACTGCGGAATATTTACTATGTGGACTATGTCATTGACCAGTTTTCCAATACGAAATTAAGTAAAATCAAGCCTTGGCTGCTGGCGGTGCTGCGTACAGCGGTGTATCAGATGCTTTTCATGGATGTGCCTGATAATGCAGCCTGCAATGAAGCGGTGAAACTGGCAACGGCGAGAGGGTATCAATCCCTCAGCGGTTTTGTCAACGGCGTTCTTCGTGCCATCGGCAGAGGAAAAGAAGAAATCAAACTGCCGGAAAAAGGAACAGCGGAATATCTCAGTGTTGTGTATTCCCATCCCCTGTGGCTGGTGAAAATGTGGGTGGCATATTATGGCTACGAAAAGACAGAAGCGCTTTGTCAGGCAGATAATGAAGCACCTGATGTGACCATTCGGGTCAATACTTTGAAAACAGATGCGGAAACACTGGCAAAACAGCTGGAGGAAAAAGGTATCACTGTGCGGCAGGGAAGTCTGTGGAAAGATGCACTGCATTTGAGCAGAACAGCGGATTTGGGACGGCTGGCAGAATTTCAGGAAGGTCTGTTCCATGTGCAGGATGAAAGCTCTCAGACAGCAGTGGCTGTATTAGCCCCCCAGAAAGGCGAAAAGATTTTAGATCTTTGTGCGGCGCCTGGAGGAAAAACATTCACCATGGCGGAACGCATGGAAAACAGCGGCGAAATCCACGCCGGCGATATTTACGAACATAAAGCGGAACTCATTGCGGACGGTGCACAGCGTCTGGGCATTTCCATTGTGAAAACATCCGTCAGAGATGCTTCTGTGGAAGACGCTTCTGCCATTGGAGCTTATGACCGTGTGCTGGCAGATGTGCCTTGTTCCGGGTTGGGGCTTCTGCGGAAGAAACCGGACATCCGTTTGAAAAAAGACGGCAGTGAAATTGACGCACTGGTGGGCATCCAGCGTCAGATTCTGGAACAGGCGGCGAAATACGTCAAAGACGGTGGTGTGTTGGTTTACAGCACTTGTACTTTGAGCCGCAAAGAAAATGAAAAAAATGTGGAATGGTTTTTGCAGAACCATGAATCCTATAGATTAGAAGATTTGGGACAATATTTGCCGGAATCTCTGGCAGCGGAAGGTGAAAAAGGCTATATCACCCTTTTCCCTCAGTCCCATCATACAGACGGGTTTTTCATTGCCCGCCTGCGGAAGAAAGGAATGTAAGTATGGCAAAAACAGATGTGAAATCCATGACGCTGGAAGAATTGCAGCTGTTCATGGGGGAATTGGGTGAACCGAAATTCCGTGCCAAACAGATTTTTGACTGGCTCCATCAAAAACAGGTGGATACTTTTGCCGAAATGACGAATCTTTCTCAGAAACTGCGGGAAAGATTAGAACAGGAAGCAAAAATCGGCGGCGTGGAAATGGTGGAACGGCTCCTTTCCAAAGAAGATGGCACCAGAAAATACCTGTTTGCCTTGGAAAATGGCTCCATCATCGAAAGTGTTTTGATGCAGTATGATTATGGGAATACGGTCTGTGTTTCTACACAGGCAGGGTGCCGTATGGGCTGCAAATTCTGCGCTTCTACATTGGACGGCGTAGAAAGAAGCCTGACACCGGCGGAAATGCTTTCTCAGGTTTACACCATTCAGAAGGATTTGGGACAGCGGATTTCCGGCGTGGTGCTCATGGGCAGCGGCGAACCGCTGGATAACTATGACAACGTGCTGCGGTTCATTCATTTGCTGAACGACCCGGCAGGGCAGAATATGGGACAGCGTCATATCACACTTTCCACTTGCGGACTCATTGAAAAGATGTATCGTCTGGCAGAGGAAAACTTACAGATTACCTTGGCAGTTTCCCTCCATGCGCCTAACGACGAAATCCGCAGAGAAATCATGCCTGTGGCAAAGGCAAATCCCATGGAAAAACTCCTTGGAGCATGTGTGGATTACGCAAACCACACAAAACGGCGCATCACATTTGAATATGCCATGATTCAGGGGGTCAACGACAGTGATGCCTGTGCCAGAGAATTGGCAGACAAACTGCGCCATACCCTTTGTCATGTAAACCTGATTCCCATGAATCCAGTAAAAGAAAGAAACTTTACCAAGAGTTCTACAGACCGCGTGCAGCGTTTTGCGCACCTGCTTCAGGAACACGGAGTGGAAACTACCATCCGCAGAAGACTGGGCAGCGATATTGACGCGGCTTGTGGACAGCTGAGAAGAAAATATATGCAGAAATAAAAAATCAGACGGCTTTAGACGGGGAAAAAGCCTTAGGAGGTGGAAAACGTGAAGGCAGTCGGAATCAGCGACATCGGAAGATGCCGCAAAAATAACGAAGATGCTTATTATTTGGCGGAAGAAGATGCACCGCTGCAGCATTTGTATATCGTCGCAGACGGTATGGGGGGATGCAATGCCGGCGAAGTAGCAAGCAATGGTGCCATTGAAGCCTTTGTGGATTATGTGGCGGAACATAAAGAAATACAGGAAATTCCGGATTTGCTCACAGGTGCTTTTCAGGCAGCCAACAAATCCGTATTCGATCAGTCCAATTCCGCATTGGAATTTGCAGAAATGGGAACCACTATGGTTGCAGCTGTAGTGGATAACGGAAAAGCCTATGTAGCCCATGTTGGTGACAGCCGCGCGTATTTGATGCAGAAAGAGATTTTGAATCCTTTGACTACTGACCATTCTTATGTGATGGAACTGGTGAAACTGGGCACCATCACCAAAGAAGAAGCAGCAGTGCATCCAAAACGCAATATCATTACAAGGGCTGTCGGTATCAAAGACACAGTAGAAACGGATATGACCATCGTACCAGTGGAGAAAGGAGACCTGCTCCTGCTCTGCACAGACGGTCTTTCGGGCATGCTTTCTGATGAGGAGATGGCTCAGATGCTGCGGCAGAAAGAATCCGTGAAAAGGAAAGCTGAAAAATTAGTGGAAACAGCAAATCTGCGAGGCGGTTATGACAATATATCCCTCATTTTGATAGAAATTTAGGAGGTAACGACTGATGTTATTGAATCCGGGTTCTGTCCTTGGGGACAGATACGAAATCATAGAGAAAATCGGTTCAGGGGGCATGGCGGTGGTTTACCGCGGCAAAGACAAGAAACTGGATCGTTATGTGACCATCAAAGTTTTGCGGGAAGAATTTATTGGCGATGAAGAATTTATTGAACGTTTCCGTTCGGAAGCATGTTCTGCCGCAAGACTTTCTCACCCGAACATTGTCCGTGTGTATGATGTAGGCGAAGATGGAGATATCAACTATATCGTTATGGAATACATTCATGGGGATACGCTGAAAACAGCCATTCGAAAGAAAGCACCTTTCGATTCCCGTTCCACCATTAATGTAGCCATCCAGATCGCATCTGCCCTTTCTCAGGCACACAAAGCACATATCGTACATAGGGACATCAAACCCAAGAACATTCTGGTGGGAACAGACGGCGTAGTAAAGGTAACAGACTTCGGCATTGCCCGTGCTGCCCGTGCCGCAACCATGACAACCACAGCCAATGCAGCAGGTTCTGTACATTATTTTTCTCCAGAACAGGCAAGAGGCGGCTATGTGGATGAAAAGAGCGATATCTATTCTCTGGGTATCACTATGTTTGAAATGATTACCGGCGTACTGCCTTTTCAGGGCAACAATTCTGTTTCCATTGCACTGAAACATATCAATGAGGAACTGCCGGATATCCGTCAGTATAATCCAAACTGTACACCTTCCTTGGAAGGCATCATCAAAAAGGCAACCATGAAAAAAGCCGATGAACGTTATGCAAATATCGACCTTTTGCTGGCGGACCTTATGCGTGCCAGAACAGAAGTTGCCATGAATGCAGAACAGGAACACCGTGCAGAAGCGAAAGAAAGAAGCCATGCAGTGGCAGCTGGCACAGCAGGCGCAGCGGCGGGAGCGGCAGCTGGTATCCGTATGAGCAGACGTGCAGAAGCGGCAAAAGAGCTGCGGGAAGCGCAGGAAAGAGCAGAAGCAGAACGCGCTAGAATCCGCAAAATGGAAGACGAAGCAGTGACAGCAGAAAGTCCTCTGGTACATAGACGGGCAGAAAGTGGCTCTCATTTCCGTGAAAATATACCTGTGGAAAATCGTGCTGATGATGCTACACGAAAAGCAGACGAAAACGAAATCGATCTGATTCGCTTCAAAAAGAATGAAGAAGCGCCAGCGGCAGAAGAACCTCAGGTTGAAGGCGATGTAAATACACCGCTGGTAAGCTTTGAAAAATATGGCAAACGCCTGAAGATTTCCAAAGACGATAATTATGAAGGCGAATATATGGCAGTAGAAGAAGTGAAGAAAAGCAGACGTCCTGAACGGAAACGCCGCAATCCTCGGAAAGAAGAGGAGTACGACAACGAACGGGATCGTAAGGCAGAACGCCGTGTTATTGCAGCAGCTATTGTCACAGCCATTGTGCTCATTGTGATCATCAGCTCTGTTGGACTGCGTGTACTGGGCGGCTTCAAGGGCTTTGGCAGCGGTGAGAAAAATATTGAAACACCACAGTTCATTGGCATGACCTACGAAGAAGCGCAGGCAGAAGCAGAAAAACTTGGTCTGAAACTGGTAAAAGAGGGCGAGGACTACAGCAGTTATTATGATGAAGGTCTGATCTTCTGGCAGAATGTAGACCCTGAAACCATGGTAGCAGGCAATACGAAGATTGGTGTCAAAGTCAGCATTGGTTTGCAGGAACAAGAAATGCCCGATGTACTTCATAAGTCTGAAAACGATGCAAAAGAAGCCATCATTAAACTGGTAGGTACTTCACCTGATATCGTATATGAAGAAAGTGACGAAGTAAAACCTGGTCACGTTATTTCCCAGAATCCAGAAGAGGGAACAAAGATTAATGCTCATACCCATATCACACTGACTGTATGCAAGCCGGAAGAAGGCGGCGATGTAGTAGTGCCTGATGTACAGGGCGATACAGAAAACAGCGCGGTACAGAGTTTGACAGCCGTTGGTTTGACTGTCGGCAATATTTCCTATCTGGAAAGCAGTACGGTACCAGAAGGCAAGGTTATCACACAGACATTGACACCGAATTCCGAAGTACCTAGCGGCAGCGTGGTAAATCTGGTTGTCAGCAGCGGTGCACCAGCACAGGAAGAACCTGAGGAAGAAGAACCACCTAGAGAAGGCGGCAGCGGTCAGCCGGCTGATTCAAACAGCACCAGCACCCAGTACTTCACCATTACAGCACCAGAAGGCGCTGGTGATACGGTCCATGTCAAAGTTGTAAAAACTGACGCTGAAGGAACTACAACCGTTATTGATGAAACAAGAAATCTGTCTGACTTCCCCTTCAGTATTGCCGTAACAGGTACTGGCAGCGGTACTGTCACCGGTACAGTGGATGGACAGACAACATTGTCCGAAAACGTAACCTTCTGAGAATAAGGAGTAACATATGTTGGATGGAGTGATTTTGAAAGGAATCGGCGGATTCTATTATATTGATACGGTGCAGGGCGTATATGAATGCCGTGCCAGAGGGATTTTCCGTAAGGAAGGCATTCGTCCGACGGTTGGGGATTCCGTGCAGATTTCTGTGCTGGATGAAGCCAACAAAAAAGGAAGTCTGGATGTGATCCTCCCCAGAAGAAATGAGCTGATCCGTCCCAGAGTTTCCAATATTGATCAGGCGGTCATTGTCTTTGCGGCAAAAAGCCCCAATATGAATCTGGATCTGCTGGACAGGTTTTTGCTGCTGGCAGAAGAACAGGAACTGGATATTGTCATTGTCATCAATAAGATTGACAGAGATAAACAAAACAAATATGAGGATGCTGCTGCTCTTTACAGAGCGGCAGGCTATCCTGTCATCTGCACCAGTGCGGAAAAGGGCATCGGCATCGAGGAACTGCGAAAAGCATTAGAAAATAAGATTTCCGTATTCGCAGGTCCTTCCGGTGTAGGGAAAAGCAGCCTCATCAACGCCGCTTTCCCCGGTCTGGAGCTGAATACAGGGGAAATCAGTGAGAAAATACAGCGCGGTCGTCATACCACCCGTCATGCGGAACTGATTCGTATTACAGAACAGAGTTATATCGTGGATTCCCCCGGGTTCACCTCTCTGTTCCTGAACCATATCCCGTCAGATAAATTGCAGTATTATTTCCGGGAATTTCAGCCTTTTCTGCACAAATGCTATTACAATGGCTGTGTGCATATCAATGAGCCGGACTGCGCCATAAAGGAGCAGATCGGCGAAGCCATTGACAGCCGCAGATATGAAAGATACAAAATGCTTTATGAGGAACTGGAAAACGAAAGGAGAAACTAAAATGGCTATTTATTTGTCCCCTTCTATGCTGTCCATTGATTTCACAAAGGTAGGCGAACAGCTGGCAATTGTGGAACAGGCAGGGGTGCCTTATATCCATCTGGATGTAATGGATGGTGTGTTTGTACCCAATATTTCTTTTGGGATTCCCGTCATCAAGGGGATTCGCAAAGCCAGCAACATGGTTTTTGACGCCCATCTGATGATTGTAGATCCGGAGCGTTATGTGGAACAGTTCCGTGACGCTGGCGCTGATATCATCAATTTCCATGTGGAAGCCACCAAAGACCCTGCGGGCTGCATTGCGAAGATCAAAGAAAGCGGTGCAAAAGTAGGTATCACCATCAAGCCCAAAACACCAGTGGAAACCATCAAACCTTACTTGAAAGATGTGGATATGGCGCTGGTCATGACCGTAGAACCCGGTTTTGGCGGTCAGAAATTCATGGCAGATCAGGTGCCTAAGATTGCTCAGCTGGCAGCATGGAAAAAAGAAATGGGTCTTTCCTATGACATTGAAGTTGATGGCGGCATCACACTGGATAACGTCAGAGAAGTGCTGGATGCAGGCGCCAATGTCATCGTGGCAGGCTCCGCTGTGTTTGGCAAAGAAGACATTGCCGGCGCAGCAAAAGGTTTTATGGAAATTTTCAAGGAGTATGAGGCAAAATGAAAGCAGTATTGTTTGCAGGGGCAGCCATAACGGATTACAGTTTTTGTGAGAAGTATTTGCAGGATGCAGATTGCATCATCTGTTGTGACGGCGGCATGCACCATGCAAAAGCCCTTGGGATTACACCGGATTACATCGTGGGGGATTTTGATTCTGTGCGACCGGAAGTGCTGGAAGAATACCGGAATATGGGCATTTCCATTCGTCAGTTTCCTACCCACAAAAATGAAACAGATATGCAGCTTGGCATGCTTCTGGCGTTAGAGCTGGGAGCAACGGAATTGGTGCTCATTGGAGGGATTGGCGACCGTTTCGACCATACCCTTGCCAATGCTCATCTGCTGTTGTATCTGTTGAAAAAAGGCGTTCGTGGCATTCTGGTCAATGAGAAAAACCGTGTGGAACTCATTGATCAAGAAGTCACCCTTCATGGACAAGCAGGGGATTTGGTTTCTACCATTCCTTTGAGTATGCTGGTGGAATGTGTGACACTGGAAGGTCTGGAATATCCGCTGGTAGATTATGATCTGGCACTGGATGATAAACTGGTGGCTGTCAGCAACGTCATGATAGGCACTGAAGCAAAAGTGAAAATCCGAAAAGGGTATCTGTTTGTCATGCAGACAAGAGATTAAAGAAGAAAGAGGGAACGGCAAAAGCAGATTCCTCTTAAGAAAACATACAGATAAAATCTAGTAAAAATAAGAAAGCTGAAAGCCTTTGTATTGTAAGGATTTCAGCTTTCTTTGTTTTCTTATGAAGAAGCCCCTAATCCGTACCTACTTTTTTTGTTGGTGATACAGGCAAATTTGCTGTCCTAATGGCATAACATGAATCAGGTTGGTTTGTGGAGGGATTGGATGGCAACCATTAGCCTATGTATGATTGTAAAAGATGAAGAATTGACCTTGGAACGCTGTCTGCAATGCGCAAAAGGTTTTGCCGATGAAATCGTGGTGGTGGATACGGGTTCTGTGGACAGGACAAAGGAAATTGCGGAGAAATATGCGGATGTGGTCTGTGATTTCCAGTGGTGTGCCGACTTTGCGGCAGCCAGAAATTTTTCTTTTTCCAAAGCCACAAAGGATTATTGTATGTGGCTGGATGCCGATGATGTGGTACCGGAGTCAGAACAGAAAAAAATCGTGGCACTGAAAGAAAAATTGGAGAAAACGAAAGCAGATGTGGTGATGATGCCTTACGATGTGGCTTTTGACGCAGGGGGAAAGCCGACGTTTTCTTATTTCCGGGAACGGATTGTAAAGAACACGGGACGTCCTTTATGGGAAGGACGGGTACATGAAGTCATTACGCCTTACGGAAATATCCTCCATGAGGATATCCACGTGGAACATCGAAAGGAAAAAGCCTATGACACAGACCGAAATTTGCTGATTTATGAAAAGATGCGAGCAGAAGGCTGTGTATTCAGCCCTAGAGAGCAGTTTTATTACGCCAGAGAATTATATTACCATGGACGATATGGAGAAGCCATAGACGAATTTCGTGTATTCATGGGCAGGGAAGGGGCATGGCTGGAAAACAAGCTGGAAGCCTGTCGGCAGATGGCAGTTTGCTATGGTCAGCTGCAAAAACCACAGGAGCAGTTGGAAGCTCTGTTTTATAGCTTTACCTTGGATTTGCCCCGGGCGGAAACCTGCTGTGATCTGGGACGGTATTATTTTGATAGACAGGCATGGAGAGAAGCCGCTTTCTGGTATGAAACAGCTTTGCGAGTGGAAAAGCGAAAAAATGGCGGCGGTTTTATCCGGGAGGACTGTTATGGGTATCTACCTTGCATCCAGCTCTGTGTCTGCTATGACCGTTTGGGACGACGGGAAAAAGCTGTTTCCTATAACGAAATGGCAGCAGTATTCAAGCCGGAGGACAGGGCTGTGGCCTATAATCGAGCGTATTTTGCAAATGTATCCAAAGCATAAAAAATGGCACTGCCTTTTTGCGGCAGTGCCATTTTTTTTACATAAAGATTTGCCTTACAGCAGTGTTACGCCTGCTGCGCTGCAAACGTCGATGGTTTCCTGATCCCAGATAGAGGACTGCACTTCGCCGATGTGGGCTTTGCCCAACAGCAGCATGCACAGACGGGACTGACCGATACCGCCGCCGATGGTGCAGGGCAGTTTGCCTTCCAGCAGCATTTTGTGATATGTCAAGGCGCGTCTGTCGTCACAGCCAGCTTTTGTCAGCTGTCTGTCCAGAGATGCAGCGTCTACGCGGATACCCATAGAGGAAATTTCCAGTGCGTTGTCCAAAATGGGGTTGTAGAACAGCAGGTCGCCATTGAGCTGCCAGTCGTCATAGTCAGGTGCACGACCATCGTGGCGTTCGCCGGAACGAAGAACGTCACCAATCTGCATGATGAATACAGTTTTGTATTCTTTTACAATGGCATTTTCTCTTTCCTTTGGTGTCAGGTCAGGATATTTGTCTTCCAGTTCCTGAGAAGTGATGAAAGTAACTTCTCTGCACAGTTCTGTTTTGATGCGAGGATATTTTTTCTTCAGCACTTCCAATGTGTCGCAGATGCAGATCACAATACCCTGTACAGTGAATTTGAGTTCCTGAATGTTGCGTTTTTCCGGTGTGATGACTTTTTCCCAATCCCACTGGTCAACATAAATAGAATGGAGATTATCCAGGGTTTCATCACGACGAATGGCATTCATATTGGTATACAGACCTTTGCCGGGACGGAAGTCGTAGCGGTAAAGAGCCATTCTTTTCCATTTTGCCAGAGAGTGTACTACTTCAGCAGTTACGCCAGTAGCAGGCACTTCAAAGCTTACGGGACGTTCTACGCCGTTCAGATTATCGTTCAGTCCTGTGGAAGGATCAACGAACAAAGGCGCGGATACCCGTTTCAGATTCAGTGTCTGAGACAGATGTTCTTCAAAAGTCTGGTGAATCAGACCGATTGCGTTTTGTGTTTCATATAAAGTAAGTACAGACTGATAGCCTGCGGGAATATATGTTTTACTCATGAAAACCCCTCATTTCTCCTGTGATATTTCATACCTATTCAGCATATCATAAACGGCGGATTTGTCAAGGGATGGGGCGTCCTTTGCGGAAAAATCTCCCCTTTGAGCTGCTGTAAAACGGAAAAAGGAATATGGAAAATAGGTTTTTCTGAGGAAAAAAGGACTTGACAGTTAATTCCTACACTTGTATGATATAGTAAAACATACAAGTGTAGGAATTGAAAGGAGGGAGCCTTATGCAAAAGCTTCCCGATACGGAACTGGAGATCATGCAGGTGATTTGGAAGGAAAACAGAGTGCTTTCCACTTCGGAAATCAAAGAAAAACTGGAAATGAACCGCCCATGGAATGTGTCAGCCCTTCAGACACTTTTGAATCGGCTCATTGAACGTGGATTTCTTTCCAGCCATAAAGAGGGAAAAAACAGATATTACGAAATCACTGTGAAAGAGGAGGACTATCTGGCTTTTGAAAACAGCATGTTTTTGCGGAAAGTCAATGCCAACTCTTTGACAAAACTGGTAGCGTCTTTGTACCGCAGCCACACCATTTCCGATGCGGATTTAGATGACTTGGCGAAGTTTATCGAGGAGAAAACAGGAGGTGCATGAGTATGTTATGGGAAACCATGATACAATGGGCACCTGTGGTGCTGCGCAGATGTTTTGATGCCGTCTGGCAGGTGACGCTGCCTTGGATGATCACCATTTTGCTCCTGATGTTGCTGCGTCCTTTTCTCCTGCGACGATATAGCGTGAAGTGCTACTTGAATTGTATGAGAATCATGATGGGGCTTCTGATTATGTCCATGACTGCATACAGCGGCAACGCTTACTGGCAGATTCCGGGACCGGATACGTTGTTTTCTCATGAAATGCAGGAAAGCCAAATGGAGGAAGAAAGTTTGCCTGTCGTTTCTACAGAGGAAAATTTTGCCAAACAGCAGGAAACTTCCGTAATGCAGACACAAAACCAGCAACAGACAACAGAAACACCTGTGCCAACAGCAAAGCCGGAGAAACAGACATTACCAGAGCTGTATCAAATCTGGGCGGTGGGGATGGTATTGTTCCTGTTGTTTCATCTGGTGCAGTATGGGCGTATGCAATGGTATCTCCACAAAGGTAGAGAAAAGATTACTGACCCGGCACTGCTGGAGAGTTACCAGCAGCTCCATAAAGAAATGCCGATTTTGGTTCGAAAGCCACGGATTTATTGCCATCGAGGTCTGCCCAGCTCCATTTGTGTAGGGTTGTTCCGCAAGACCATATATGTGGATACCCAGGACAGGGATCTGGAAGAAATGAAGTGGGTGCTGCGTCATGAGCTGTACCACTGTGATAATGGGGATATGTTGGGCAGATGGGTTTTTCTGGTGACACAGTCAATGCACTGGTTTAATCCCCTCATGTATTGGCTCATTGACCAGCTGGAATGGAGTACAGAACTGGAATGTGACGCAAAAGTGGTGGAAGGAGCGGATTTGCAGGCACGCAAGGCGTATAGCATGGCAATTTTGAACAGTATTCGAGAAGGAAATCGGAAAAGAGCCAGATTGTCCACGGCTTTTGTGGAAAATCGAAAAACACTGGAAAAAAGATTGGAGGCGATTGTGGATATGCAGCAAAAGAAACCAGGACGAATCATGTCTTTTTTGATCACCGGAATGGTGATATTCTGTTTTACCTTTGTAGGATGTACGCCTGTGGAATCGCAGCAGACCACAGAAGCCGTGCAGACGGATTTGACACGAGAATTGTATGATGCCAGAACGCCTTACATCGGCAGTGCTTCCGATGTAGGAAAAATACTGGGGCTGCTGCCATTGCCAAATGGGCTGACAACGCATGAAGAAGGCATGGAACTGTTTACAGACGAAGGAAGTCCTTTTGGTGCCAAACAGCATTTGATGTTCACAGAAGCCACTACAGAAGCGGAAAAACAGGCTTTGCTTTCCAATACAGATCAGCTGGAGCGAAATGCGTATCTGTTCTTAGCATTGGTGGATAATGCGGATTTTCTGGAATATAAGATACACGATACCCCTACAACGGAAAGTGTGACATTCCGTTTCGATAGACAGATGGCGGAAAAATATTATGGTGATATAGACCTCCGTTCTTTTACGTCAGATTTTGATACATTTGCCGCTTTTGTGGAAGAACTGAATATCCTTTTTGACTGCCCCTTTACAGAAACGTTGGAAACAGCAGGTCGTGAAAACTGGGTGGAAAATTATCAGACAGCCATGGAGCTGGTACAGAACATCAGCGCAGAAATGCCTTTGCAGGGGGATTTTGCAGCATGGGCAGACCAGATGCGGCAGTCAGAAGCGTTTGCACAGCTTGTGGCATTGGGAGATGATGCGTTGATTTATTGCCTGATGCAGATGCCCGGTGGTACAGATACAGAAAGTTATGTGACCATGCTGGCGGCGGATGAATTGGCTTACGGCAGCAGAAGAGATGGCGCAAGCTTTGACGAAACGCCGGAAGAATGGTATCAGGTTTACTGTGCACTGGATTCTCAGTATGCAGTGCATTTCTATAAAGGTTTGGAACAGGAGTATGCAGATATGCCCGAAGCGGAATATCTGTCTTTATCCAAAGAAGCAGCCCGTTCCCGAGTAACATCTAAAGAAACGGCAGTGCAGGCAGTATACAAAGCCCTCTCTGATTATATGGAAGAAGATAAATTGAACGGACATGAATTGGTGGTCTTTGCGCCATTGGTCTTGGATGTGGCAGAAACAGAGGACACGCTGCAAGTATGCTGTGTGGTAGGCGATGACAGATACCGCATGAATCGCGTAGGAAATCAGGGGTATTGCCTGCTCAATGAAGGCGGTTCCCGGGTGCCTGCCCGTTTGGATTTTGTGAAGGAACAGGGAGAATGGAAGCTGGAAGAAATCCATTGGGCAAAAGATGGCAGCGGATATGCTCTTTCTATCGAAGAACTAGCGCCCAATGAAGAAGTCGCACAGAAAATGATTGATTTCGACAGCGACGATATGACGCGCCTGCTTTATGACAATTTGATTCAGTACATGAATGTGACAGATACCTCTTACATGGTTTATGATATGGGGTATAAAACAGAAGATTTACAGCAGGAACTGCGGCAGTTTTTACAGCTGGCATAAAAAAGTTTTCGCTAAGTAGTTTTTTTCTTGATTTCTGAAGGGAAATTGGGACGGTTGTTTTCAAAAGAAACGAAATCTAGTATAAAAATAATAGCCGGAATCGTCTGTTTGCAAGGATTCCGGCTATCTTTCTGCAAGGTATGTCTTTCTTCTATATTGCAAATGATGCCATAAAAAAGATAGCCCAGAGGAATGCTTTTGTTTAGTGGATGCTTTTCTATAAAGTGTGCTTTATCGCTGTAGCCTGGCATCTTTTAGGGAGAAAACAGAAAAAAGGGGATTAGGGGTATCTTCATAAGAAAACAAAGAAAGCTAAAAGCCTTATCATGACAAAGGATTTTAGCTTTCTTATTTTTTATTAAGATTTTTTGTTATGTTTTTTATGAAGTCAGCCGCCGCAATTCCCCTTAAGAAATCAAGGAAAAGAAAAATCAATGTTTTTTTAAGGGGAAGTTGCTTTATTACTTTTTTTTTAAGATATACAAAATAAATTGTATGCTATATACAAAAAATGAAATCTATTGTAGAATATAGAAAACTTAAATTGGAAAGAGGCTGGAAAACACAGCAGAAAAGTGTAGTATTTTGAAAAGGCATAGATGAAAAGGGGGATATTTATGGACGAAAGATATGATGAAAAGAATCAGGGGACTTGGGCAAACGATGCGCAAATGCCAGATATCCTAAAAGACGGAAATATTCTGGCAAAGGAAACCGCAAAAAAAGAGCAGGCGGAAGTTCTGGGGAAATGGCTGTGGATATTGTTCTGGCTGATCATTCCCAGTGCCATTGCAGGTATTTTGAGCAATGAAAATCTCGTTGGCAAGGAATCAGGTGTTTATATTTTTGGAACCCTCTTGTCCATGGTTGTAGGGATTTTGTACGGCGTGATTCTGCTGCCTATGAGAGGTGTAGAAGAAAAATATCGTATAGCTGGTATCTTCAGCATTTTAGCTGCGGTGTTATCCATGGGTTTGGAAGTGATTCAGGTGGAAAGTCCGTTGATGGTTCTTGTCATTGGATTGCCTACGCTGATTTTGGGTTTGATCGCAAAATATTATGAATTCCATAGCCATGCGGCAGTGCTGCGGGAATTTGATCTGGAGTTTTCTCAAAAGTGGCTGACATTGTGGAAATGGTATTGTGTGATTATTGCGGGAATGATTGTGAGTACGTTAGTTGTCTTAATTTCTTTCTTGCTGGCAGCGCTCCTCATTTTGGCATTTACCATCGGTACCGCTGTCATTGCCATCGTGCAGCTGGTTTATCTGTATAAGATGGCAAAACTTTTCCGACAGTATGCTTAAACAAAAAGAATGTCGTTTAGAGGCGTCTTCATAAAGAAACATAGAAAGCTGAAATTCTTTATAAATAAAAGAATTTCAGCTTTTTTGTTGCAAATAGATAACAAATATTACACGAATGTATCAAAAAATGTACAGATTTCTTAAAACAGCAGACAAAAAATGGGTTTCTGCTATACTGAGTTTAGAAGCAAACGGAAAGGAACAGAAAAGGGGGGCATATATGAAAAAGGGAATTTGTATTTTGCTGAGCAGTGCCTTGCTTATGGGAACGGTGCCTGTGTATGGAAATGATGTGGAACAGGTGACACATACTTATCGGGCAGAAGTTGGCACGAAGAATTTCTATAAGGATGATGTCTTGCAGACTTTGGACACGGAAATCTATTTGAAAGATGGCTATATGATGCTGCCGGTGCGGACATTTTTTACAGCGGTGGATGAAAACGCCCAAATTATATGGGACAGAGAGAAACAGGTGGCAACGGTATGGATGGGGCAATATCCTATCCGATTGGATGTGCCGCAAAACGAGATAGCTGCGGCGAGTGTAAATATAAACGTATCCGGCAAACTGGAAGTGAAAGAGGGGCGTTTGTTTGTACCCCTGCGAAACTGGCAGGAAATCCTGAAACGATGCAACTATGAAATGGATGAGGACAGCATTGTCTGGGACAGTGAAAAAGGCGAAGCCATTGTGAAAGTTAGTGAATATGTCATCAACAGAGAACAGGAGTTGGTAAAGACAGAAATCACGGGAAAAGGTGAGACCCCTGTTTATCTGGTGGAGCCTACAGAAGCATATGATTTTATCTGGAATGCAGGTGACGGTTATTTCATTGCGGAAAACTACAGTGATGAAAATGACCAGAAGATTTTTGACAGTACTGGCAAGGTGCTTGCCACATTTGCACCCGGAACAGCGCATCATGTTGGATATTTGGGAGAAAACCGTTTCTGTGTTTATGAGTATGAAGGGAAAGAACGCCCGGCATATGTAGTAGATGCCAAAGGAAACAAGTTGTTTTCCGCAGACTATGACCAGATTTGGTCCTATGCCGAAGGATTGGCATTGGTTCGGGAAAAAACGGAAAATGGCTACCGGTATGGATACATAGATACAGAAGGAAATTTGCAGATTCCCATGAAATATGGTTCGGCAAGATCTTTTTCAGAAGGACTGGCACCAGTATCCATGAGTGAATCTGGCATTGGGCAGTATGGCTTCATTGACACAAAAGGGAATGTGGTCATTGAACCGAAATACCGCTCTGCAGATCCTTTCCGGGAAGGTTTGGCACATGTGCAGGCGATTTCCGGGGAAGGGTTTATCAACCATCAGGGAGAAGAAGTGGTTCCGCCTCAGTATGGTTTTGTCAGTAATTTCCAAAACGGTACCGCTTTTGCCGTTACAAAAGATCAGAAGCAGATTCTTGTCATTGATAAAACTGGGAAAGAAGTCAGAAAGTTATTGGAATCTACAGATGCATTATCCTATTTCTATTTCCCGGAAAGTGATTTGATGGAAGTAGATTATCCGCAGGGGTACCAAGGTACTGGGCGATACTATGACAAAAACGAAGAAATTTCCAGAGAAACCTATGAACTTCGGTCTGGTTTTTCAGAAGGGCTTTCTGCTGTCCTTGATAAAGAAACAGGAAAATATGGTTATGCAGATGAACAAGGGAATGTGGTCGTTTCTCCGCTGTTTGATGAGGCGGAAAGATTCTCGAATGGATATGCAGTGGTGAAACAGATGATTCCAAATGAAAATGGCACAAGAAACGTAAAAGTAGGGGTTATCAAAAATCCTTTGATGAAATGATACATAAGGGGGAATTTTACATGAAAAAAGGGTTTTGTATTTTGTTGAGCAGCGCTTTGCTTTTGACAGGGACAGTACCGACATGGGCAAAAGAGGAACGCTTATTACAGGAGCCTCATGTGTATCGTGGGATAGTTGGTACGACAAATTTTTATAGGGACGATGTCTTGCAGTCTTCGGATGCGGAAATCTATCTGAAAGACGGCTATGTGATGCTGCCAGTGCGGACATTTTTTACATCCATCTATCCTGACGCACAAATCTATTGGAATAGTGTAGACCAGCAGGCAGGGGTGATTCTGGGCGAAAGTTCCATATTTTTGTATGTGAAAGAAAATAAGATCGTTGTCAATCGCGAAGAACAGCCTGT
Organism: Anaerotignum lactatifermentans DSM 14214; assembly: GCF_900142265.1. GTDB lineage: Bacteria > Bacillota > Clostridia > Lachnospirales > Anaerotignaceae > Anaerotignum > Anaerotignum lactatifermentans. Next base: position 19,548 of record NZ_FRAH01000029.1, read on the forward strand.
GGTGGGAAAAATGGAGGTGAAAAACGGTCGGTTGTTTATTCCTCTACGGAACTGGCTTACCATATTGAATCAATACGGATACCAGTTGACAGATGCAGACTTTCATTGGAACAGCGCAAAACAGGAAGTGGCTGTAACTGTTCCGGAAAATCAGATTATTTATGAAGAAAATCTAAAAACACCTGTCATTTCCGGCGAAGGACAGGCACCGGTCTATGCGGTGGCGTTGACGGATACCTATGATGAAATAGTAAATTTGGGGGATGGATATTTCTTTGGAATCAATGATATGAAAGACCATTTCAAACGTACTTATGATATTTTGGACAGCAGCGGAAAAGTAAAAAGCCATTTTGCGCCGGGAGAAATCTTTGAAATGAGATATCTGGGAGAAGGAATGTTCTGTGTATACACAGAGAAATGGGAACAGGAATACGTTATGGATGAAAATGGGCAGAAACAGTTCGATGTGGTTTATGATTCCATAAATGATTTTCAGGAAGGACTGGCATGTGTAAGGGATGAAAAGGACGGTCAGACAGTGGAAGGCTATGTTGATGCAAACGGAACGTTGCAGATTCCTCTGCAATTTGCAAGTGGCGGATACTTTTCTGAAGAACGGGCAGTGGTTCGCGATTTGGAAACAAGGAAATATGGTGTGATCGACAAGAAAGGAAACTATGTTGCGGAGCCCAAGTACAAGTCTTGTAAAAGTTTTCAGGATGGTATGGCTTTAGTACAGACAGAACAGGGATATGGCTATATCAATCTTCAAGGGGAAGAAGTCATTGCACCCCAGTATGTATGGGCATCCAATTTCAGTGATGGCACAGCTTTTGTACAGGAAGAAGAAAATGGTCCGGTATGGCTCATCAATACAAAAGGTGAAAAAGTTAGGAAAATTGCAGATCAGTCAGGAGAGTTTTATGGTAATTGTGCGGATTGTTTGCATATATCCCAGTTTGTGATGCTGCCTTCTGGTGAAGGAGATAGAGTTGATCGTTATTATGATAAGAACGGGGAAGTTTCCATGGAACAGGACAAACTGCTTAGAGATCTTTCTGAAGGGATGTCACATGTACTGGATGAAAAGACACAAAAATATGGCTATGTAGACGAAACTGGGAAAATGGTCATTTCTCCTGTATTTGATGAAGCGGAAAGATTCCAAGATGGATATGCGGTGGTAAAAGTGCAGGATCAATGTGGTATTGTGAAAAATCCGCTTTTGCAGAAATGATGCTGCATCACAATAAGTTATATTTTTGACAATAAATGCAGATAAAAAAAGGTATGGTTTTACATCCATACCTTTTTTATTTCCATCAAAACCTTATTTTATAGGGATTTTTCCCTAGATAAAAGGGGATTGTTTCGTTGATTCGAAAGAAAAACTATGGTAAAATAATATCAAAAATATTTGATTTATTGGTATATCATTCTATGATATGCGGCACAAAGGAAAGAAAACATTGGGGAGAGAGTGACTATGGATCAGAAAAAGGCGCTGCATGTGCTGGCGTATGAACACATCAAAAACATGGTATTGGAAGGCAAAATGGAGTATGGTGAAATCTATTCGGAAACCAAGATTGCCAAGGAAATTGGGATTTCCCGTACACCTGTCAGAGATGCCATACAGTATCTTTCTCAGGAAAAATACATTGATATTTTGCCAAACAAGGGATTTTGCCTGCATAAAATGGGCATACAGGACTTTGTGGATACCAATCAGATTCGTACAGCCATTGAGGGATACTGCGGAAGAGAAATTGCCCAGAAGGCGCATTTGGAAGAAACAAAGGAAACTTTTGACCTGCTGGAATCTTTTTTGAAACAGCAAAAGGAAGCGTTGGAACAGGAGTCAGTGACGGCTTTTTTTGAAGCGGATATGCAGTTCCATATTCAATTGGTCAGCCATATTGCCAATCGGGAACTGAACAATCTTTTTGGCACTTATATGTATCGTATGCGTAATCTGGCGCTGCATTCGCTGCATGTGCCGGGACGTATGGAAAAGATATATCAGGAGCATTTGGAGATTTTTGAAAACATGAAACAGGGCAATATGATCCAGACTTATGAAAGCATTGTGTATCATATGGAAAGCCCCAGAAATATCAGTATAGACGAAGATTAAAAAAGCAGGTATTCCCAAAAGGGAATACCTGCTTTTTATATAGAAGAGATGTTTTAATCAAAAAATCATTACATGAAGAAACTCAGTACCAGTACCTCAATGACACCTACAACCCATGCAATGGTGGAGGTTACAGACCATGTGATCAACTGGTCTTTTGCTTCTTTGACACCCAGTGTACGGTTTACAACCCAGAAATAACTATCGTTGAAGTAACCGAAGAACAGGGAGCCTACGCAGCAGGCGATGCTGCCCAGCAGAGGGCTGACACCGGAAGCGACGATGATAGGAGCAGAGATACTTGCGCTGTTGTCATTGCAACTGTACCGGAGCCCTGAATGAAACGCATCAGTATGGAGATGATCAGAGGCAGGATGATGATGGGGATAGCCGTCTGAGACAGACCTTCCGCAATGTAAGTGCCCAGACCGGAGTCTTTGATGATCTGACCCAGGGCACCGCCGCCAGTAACCAGCATGATGATACCAGCAGACATCATACCTTTTTCCATTTCAGACAGTGCTGTGTGACGATCCAGATTTCTGCCCAGACCGAAAATAGCAACCAAAAGACCCAGACCAACGGCTACGATGGGCTGACCCAGGAAGATCAGGATTTCCATGGGACCTGTTGTTTTGCCCAAAGCAGAAGCGATGGTGTTGATCAGAATCAGTACAATGGGAACGATCAGGGGCAGGAAGGACTGCAGTGTGCTAGGCAGACCTTCTTCTTCCATTTTGAATGTGTCTTCATATGTAGGTTCCTGATAAGGCATAGATACAAATTCGTCGTCTTCATTGGGAATCTGATAGTATTTTTTTGCTCAGGTACAATCTAGCATAAGCAATACATGCGATTGCCATGGGGATTGCCAACACGATGGTCATCAGAATGAATTTACCAACGTCAACGCCAAAGATACCGCATACGCCCAGAGGACCGGGAGTAGGAGGAACCAGAGAGTGGGTAATTACCAGACCAGCTGCCAGTGCAACACCCAGCCCGATGACAGATTTTTTCGTTGCTTTGGAAATCGCTTTTGCGATGGGGGAAAGTACCACAAACCCAGAGTCACAGAAGATGGGGATGGATACCAGGAAGCCTGTCAGAGCCAGGGCTTCTTCTTCTCTCTTTTTGCCAAAGAGTTTCAGGAAGGTGAATGCCATTCGCTTGGCAGCCCCCGTTACTTCAAATATCTGCCCCATCATGACACCGAAGCCGATGATGATACCAATGCTGCCCAGTGTACCGCCAAAGCCAGTGGTGATGGAATTGATGATGCCAAATGTTTTTCCGTCGTCTAATGTGATGTTTGTCAAAGGCATGCCGCCGACAACACCAACGATGATGGTAGAGATGATCAGTGCCAAAAATGCCTGTACTTTTGTTTTCAGTACCAAGAAAATCAGTACGATAATACCAATGGCAAGACCTAATAACATTCTGTCGCCGCTTAATCCGCCGATCATTGTCATAACCTCCCTTAAATAAATACGTGATTATTTGGTGAAATAAGGTGCATATTTTGCTGCCAGCAGAATGGCTTCGATCATGCTGACTGCGCTTACTTTCCCAGTGCCGGCAATATCAAAGGCTGTGCCGTGGTCTACGGAAGTACGCAGGATGGGCATGCCGTTTGTGATGGCAATGGTTTTTTCGAAGTCCAGAGTTTTGGTGGCGATATGTCCCTGGTCGTGGTAGAGGGATAATACGCTGTTGTATTTGCCGATGGCAGCCTGATGGAATACGGAGTCTGCGCCAATGGGACCTACAACAGGGTAGCCTTCTGCCTGCAATTCTTCTACGGCAGGGATGATTTCGTTCACTTCTTCCCAACCGAACAGACCATGTTCCCCGCTGTGAGGGTTCAGACCGGCAATAGCCATGGTGCCATCCTGTACGCCCAGTTTCCGCAGAGCTTCCAGGCAGCGTTTTACATAGTCTTTGATTCTGTCTTTTTTGATCATGTCCAGCATATCCCGCAGGGAAACGTGTCTGGTCAGGAAGAAAACACGCATGCCGTTTGTTTCAAACATGGTCAAAGGATCTTCTGTGTTTGTCAGTGCGCCGAAAATTTCAGTGTGACCGATGAAGTTGATGTTTCCGGCTCTCAGAGATTCTTTGTTGATGGGTGTTGTAGCAACGGCATCCACTCTGCCAGCATTGGCAAGGGCAATGGATTTTTCAATATAAGCAAAGGCCGCCTGACCGCACATGCTGTTGACTTTGCCATATTCGAATTTTGTCATATCTACGTTATCCAGATCAATGAGGTTCAGAACGCTGGGGCGGAAATCGCCGTCTTCGGGTTCTGTGATCACATGAACGGTAATATCTGCGCCAGTGATTTCGATGGCTTTGTCGATGATTTTTTTATCGCCAATGACAACACATTCAGCGGCATCGAAAACTTCCTGGGATGCAATAGATTTTACGACAATTTCGGGACCAACGCCCGCAGGATCTCCAAGAGGGATCGCAATTCTAGGTTTTTTATTCATGGAAATTCCTCTCTTTCCGTTTGTTTTTTCTTTAAATGTAAAGTTTTTCTTTCAGATAGGTAATGCAGCGGTTGATGGCATCCCGTTCACCCTGACTGCCGCCTTTTGTGATGATATGGATGCCTGCGAATGGACCTGTCAGGAACTGACCATAGGCTGCCAGAGGTAGTACTTCGTCAGACAGGGATAATCCGGCGGTCTGGAATCTTTTGCAGACAGCTACGGTCACATCGCCGCCGCTGGTATACAGACCTTTATATTCCGGCTGTGCTTGGAAGATGCCATAAGCGATTTCCGCGAAAGCGGAGTTGATTTTATCGGTCACATCATCCATGGAGCAATGATATTTTTCCATATAAGGCTGGAAATCAATGCGGTTTTCGGGATAGATGCCGTCACCGGTTACGGTAGAAACGGTATTAAGGTGACTGACTTCCAGAATTTCATGGATTACCCGCTGAATTTCTGCGCTGCGCTGTTCTTTGCTTTCCAAAAGTTCTCTTGTTTTCACAAAGACGTTATGGATGAGCTGAGACAGCCACAGTTCTTCCATCTGTGCTTTTGTATTGGGATTCACGCTGCCGACAACAGCCAGAATCCGGTTTTTCTCTTTTTTCTGAGTGGGTGTGATGAGTTTTCTGGATAATGTTGCGGTGAAAACGCCGGGGTCAACAGCGACGATTTTCAGCTTGCTGGTGATGGTAGCATCGGCAATCAAATCCAGATCTTCCTGGGTGACACAGTCAACCACCAGAATCCGGCAGCCTTCTGCTACGTGAGCTTTCATCATATCTGCCAGATAATGTTTGCCATGCATCAGGTCTTTCATGAGAATGGATGCTGTTTTGTATTTGCTTTGCTCCTGAAACAGCACTGCCGGTTCCGAAACTTTGACAGGTGTTTTCGGGTCAATGGCAATATCTGTTTTATGCAGAGGCAGACCATTGACCAGCATATAGCCGCCGACAACGATTCTGCCGGAAGCAGGGAAGCAGGGCGCAACAATGGCGATATAATCCTCTCCCAGACAATCCAGCATGGCATCGGTTTCACTGCCCAGATTGCCCCGTAATGTGCTGTCGATGCGGTTGGAGTATACTTTGACAGCATCGTCTTTCAGGAGGCTGCAAATATTGTATACCCGTTCATAGGCAACTTCCGGAGCAACACCGCGGCTGTCGGTGGGATAGATCACGCAGTCACAGTCTTCCAATGCCTGCAAATCCATGCTTTCTGTATTCATGACCGTATAGGCCTGATAATTCATTTTTTTTAAAAGAACGCCGGTGGCATTTCCGCCGGTTAAGTCATCTGCGATTACAACACATTGTGGCATGGGAATCTTCTTTCCTTGACATGATTTCTGTCAGTTGGTTTCTTTTGTATGTCAGATTTTGCGGAAAGAAAGGGGACCTTGCTTGGATTCGATTTCCCAAGCCATTCTTGCGCTTTCTTCCAGTTCTTCCAGGCAATAGAAGGCATCCAGCAGATTTTTGCCCCCTACAATAGGTCCGTGGTTTTCCAGCAAGAATCCGTCACTGCCGGAAACACACTGGCGGAAAGCGGAAAACAGTTCTTCAGAGCCGGGCTTTCCGTAGGGAACCAGTCCCACTGTACCTAATTTCATTTTCAGGTAAGGGGTGTACTGGGGGATGCAGTCTGTGCGGTTTTCATGTACGGCACAAGACCAAAGGGTTGCGTAAAAGCTGTGTGTATGAATGACAGCCTGGATGTCCTCGCTTTTTTCATACATCATTTTGTGCAGCGGAAATTCCTTGCTGGGCTTTGGACCGGAAATCCATTCTCCATCCAAAGTAAGTACGGAGAAATCTTCTTCTTTCAAAGTACCAAAGCAGGTTCCGCTGCCGGTGATATAAATACGATCCTTCTCTTTAAAGCTCATGTTTGCAGAGGAGCCGGTGGCTTTTCCCCTTTCAAACAAGCTGTGTGCAATCCATACTGCGGTTTTCAGATTTTCCATTTGTTCACTTCCTTGTCATTTGTAATGCACGGGCAAAGAAATCTGTCTGACCAAAGTTGCCGGATTTGAGAACAATACGGATGTTTTCATTGGACAGTGGTGCCATGATCGGCACACCCGGCGCGATGCTTTCCCCAATTTCAAAGCAATGATAGCCCAATTTTTTCGCAACGGCACTGGAGGTTTCCCCACCAGCGACGATGATTCTTGTATATCCGTTTGCAACGGCACGTTCCGCAACGGCAGCAGTCAGACCTTCCAGCAGAGCAGCAATTTTGTCTTTGCCGACTTTCTGGATTTCTGCCACGTTTTCTGCCTGATCGGAGCTGTAGAGCAGCACTTCTTCGTCAGCGTGTGTTTTTACAAAATCCCATACAGTGTCTACGGTTTCTGTACCAGACAATACAGCCATGGGATCGATTTTATAAGAAGCATATCCTTTTGTCTGGAAATCTGCGATCTGTTCCAGTGTGGCTTTGGAGCAGCTGCCAGCCAAAACGATGCCTTTGCCGTCTACACTGTTTTCCATGCTGTCTTTGGCAGTCTGTGCCTGCTGATATTTTGCAGCCAGAGGTACCAGAATACCGCTGCCGCCTGTCAGAACAGTCAGGTCACCGAAAACTTCAGCGATTTTGGTGCCGTTTTCGTCGTTGACATAGTCGGGTACGATGTAGAAATGTTCTTTATCTTTGCCGAACTCATCCACAACAGCCAGAATTTCTTCTTTGCTTTTTGCCAGCAGTTCGGTGTTTACATTCAATGTCTGATATTTTCCCTGAGGGTCCATGAGTTTTGCGATTTCGGATTCCCACATGGGTGTCAGGGGATGGTTTTTCATGTGTGTTTCGCTCAGAGGCACACCGTCTACATAAAGGATACCGTTTTCCACAGTCCGTTTATTGACGGGAAGAGCGGGGCACAAAATGGTGTATTTTTCACCGAAAGCTTCCAGCATGGCATCCACTACAGGACCGATATTCCCTTCTTTTGTGGAGTCAAATGTGGAGCAGTATTTGAAATACAAATGCTGTGCGCCTTGTTCTTTCAGCCAGGTAAAAGCAGCCATGCTATCTGCTACAGCACTTTTTGTTTCCTGTGTTCTGCTTTTCAGAGCAATGACAACTGCCTGACAGGGCGGAATTTCCCCATCGGGTTTTCCGTTGAACAAAATGGTTTTCATACCTTTGCTCATAAGGAAAGAGGCAGCGTCGCTGGCGCCTGTGAAGTCATCGGCAACACAGCCGATTAAAATATCCTGTTTCATATCATCCCTCCTGTTCGATTTCTGCGACAATCTTTTTCAGCAGGTGAATAGAGCGTTCTGCGCCTTCCCGGACGTCGCCGTCAAAGGCTTCTGTGCAGATAGTACCCTGATAACCGCTGCGGATGACAGGTGTCAGCAGTTTTTTGTAATAGTCATAAAGGGCATCGGAAGGATATCTGCGTTCTGCGCCCACACGTTCCGCAATGTGGATGTGATGCACATAGGGCAGAGCATATTCCAGTTCCTGAATGTCTTCCTGTTCCATAGCCATATGGTAAATGTCGAATACGATTTTCAAATTGGGGCGGTTAATTTTTTTCACCAAATCTGCGCCTTCCCGAATTCTCAGACCAAATGCGCTTTCGGTATGATTCAGAGATTCATACATGACGATGATGCCATAAGGTGCTGCCACATCTGCAAACATGGTCATGAACGCTTCTGTTTCTTTCCATGCTTTTTCCAGATCATCGCCTTCCTGAAATTTTCTGGATTTGGGGGAGCCGATGCCGATGGCAGAAATATGTAATTGGCTGCCGCGTTTACAGAGAAGTTCTGCATAAGCTTTGGCTTTTTCCAGATCATAACCTTCCCCGGTGATAACGATGTCCGGTGTCAGTGCTGCATTGAAGCCGCAGCATTTGACACTGCCGTTTTCCAGAATGGTTTTCAGTGCATTGAATTCATCGTCTGTCATCTGGGAAATCTGGTTGCCGGGCAGTTCGATGTAATCGAAGCCCAGAGCCTGTAAAATGCTGTAATTGTCAATGGTGGTGCCACATCCGTATTTCATGACAGGACCTCCTTAAGCGTTGACTTTTTTCACTTCTACGCCTGCCAGTTTTTCGAAGTACTGAACGATGCCTGCATGGTCTTCATCAAAGTGACCTGTTACTTTCAGGTACTGCATGATTTCGAAGAGCTGGCTGGTCAGAGGCATGGGTACGTCGATGGAATGCGCAGTTGCCATAACGTTTTTGATGTCTTTGTGGTTGATGGAGATTTTGCCGCCGGGTTTGAAGTTGCGTTCGATCATCATGGGCACTTTTGCGTCCAGAATAACGCTGCCAGCCAGACCGCCGCGGATTGCCTGATATACTTTTTCAGGGTCAGCGCCTGCTTTGCTGCACAGTACAAATGCTTCGGAAACAGCTGCGATGGTCAGGTTTACGATAACCTGATTTGTCAGTTTGGTAACGGAACCGCTGCCGCTTTTGCCGATGAGCAGTGCGGAAGCGCCCATGGCGTCAAAATAGGGCTTCAGTTTTTCGAAGTCTGCTTCGTTGCCGCCTGCCATAAATGCCAGTGTACCGTCGATTGCTTTGGGTTCGCCGCCGCTGACAGGAGAGTCTACAAAGCCAATCTGCATTGCTGCCAGTTTTTCTGCGCATGTGCAGGATTCTGTAGGTGTTACAGAGCTCATGTCACATACAACAGTGCCGGGTTTCAAATAGCCTGCCAGACCGTTTTCGCCAAAGAGTACATCCTGAACGATGGCGCCGTTAGGCAGAATCATCAGAACGATGTCACATTCTTTCCCGATGGTTTCGTAATCGCCTTCTTTTGCGTCGCCAGCAACCAGTTCTGCAACGGCATCTTTGTTCAGGTCGTTTACATACAGTTCACATCCGGCTTTCAATAAGTTTTTCGCCATGGGTTTGCCCATGATGCCAAGTCCGATAAATCCAGCTTTCATAATCGCATCTCTCCTTTGTTTGTTTTGCGTTTGTTTTATCATAGAATCAAGTCGTTTTTATATACTCATTATGTTGCATACCGGTATACCGGTCAATGACGTTTTGTAATTTCTACATAATACATATAGAAAAAGGAAAATTTTTGTTCATTATTTTCTTTGTGTGTTTTGTGGGAGGAATTTCTTTGTGATGTGTCCATCCTGTGAGGTTATGATAAGGGGTGGACAATTGTCTGTATTATATGAACTGGACAAAAAACGGCTGGGTATTTTGTCATTGGTTTGAAAGCATATAAAAGATACAAAACGGCTGCGCAAGATTTTCTTTGAAAATTTATACAATTTTTGTACCAATATGTACCTGACATAATAAAATGCGTCCGTGTCATACTAACATTGCAACACCAAACAAACAGTTTTTTTGAAGGAGGTTTTTAACCATGAGCAACACATCTTCTACAAGCAACAAAGTAAACGTACCTGAGGCAAGAGCCGCTTTGGAACAGTTCAAATACGAAGTGGCAAACGAAATCGGCGTGCCTCTGAAAAAAGGTTATAACGGCGACCTGACATCCGCGCAGAACGGCTATGTAGGCGGCTATATGGTAAAAGACATATATCCCGAACAACACAGAAAGTTTTTAAGGAATTTAAGGAGTTGTCAGGGGCATAACTTTGCAGTTACATATTTTTATACCATTTCTATATAACAAGGTCTGGTTTTGCATACCGAAACTGCAGTGTGCTCCCGTAGAAGAAGGGAGAATGAAAATGAGTAAAGTGACTGCCATTGTCAATCAGAAAGGTGGCGTAGGAAAAACAACAACTTGTGGAAATCTTGGCATCAGTCTGGCAAGAGAAGGAAAAAAAGTGCTTCTCATTGATGCTGATCCGCAGGGGAGCCTGACAGTCAGTATGGGTTATCCGCAGCCGGATCAACTGGAAACTTCGCTGGCTACCATCCTTGGGAAAATCATTCAGGATGAGGAAATCGATCTACAGGAGGGAATCCTTCATCATGGGGAGGACGTAGACATCCTTCCGGGAAATATTGAACTTTCTGGCTTGGAAATTTCATTGGTGAATGTCATGAGCAGAGAGCGGATACTGAAGCAGTATGTAGATATGGTAAAAGATGCTTATGATTATATTTTGATCGATTGCATGCCTTCTTTGAGTACAATAACCATCAATGTACTTTCTTGTGCTGATAGTGTCATCATACCTGTGCAGGCAGCATATTTGCCAGTAAAAGGATTAGAACAGCTCATCAAAACCATTGGGAAAGTGAAACGACATCTCAATACGAAAATAGAGATTGCAGGTATTTTGCTCACTATGGTAGACCAGAGAACAAATTATGCAAAAGATATCATAGCCATGCTAAAAGAAGCCTACGGCAGAAAAATCAGGATTTTTGAAAGTATGATTCCAATGTCGGTAAGAGCACAGGAGGCTTCTACAAGGGGCGTAAGCATCTTTTGCTATGATTCTAAAGGAAAAGTTGCAAAGGCATATCAAATGCTGACAAAGGAGGTGCTGGAAAGTGAAGAACGGTTTGGATAAAATCAAGTTGACCAGCTATGATGATTTGTTTGGTTCGGATACCATGGAGCAAAAAGGAAAAAGTGTCATAGAGATACATATTTCAGATTTACATGAATTTCCAGACCACCCTTTTCGATTTGAGATGGATGCAGAGATGCAGGAACTGGTAGAAAGTGTAAAAAGATATGGCGTTTTGGAACCAATTTTGGTTCGACAAAGAGAACAAGGTGGATATGTGATCATATCCGGACACAAAAGAACAGCAGCCTGCAAAGAAATCGGACAAAATGTCATTCCGGCAGTTGTGACAGATTGCAATGATGATGAAGCAACTATACTGATGGTAGATTCTAATATCTATCGCAGAAATATACTGCCTAGTCAGAAAGCAAAAGCCTATCAGATGAAGTATGAAGCGTTGAAACATCAGGGGATACAAGGCGGTTTACATACATTGGAGCAGATGGGAGAAGCTTTTGGAGAAAGTGGAAAAACGGTACAAAGGTATGTCTGGCTTGCCAGATTGAATGATGACTTATTGGAAATGCTGGATCGGAAAAAAATAGGTATTGTTCCTGGTATTGCGTTATCCTTTTTGAAGAAAGAAGAACAAGAGTGGGTAACAGATATCCTGCTGGAAGAAAAAATAAAATTGCAGACCAAAGAGGCAGAACAATGTAAAGAACAGTCACAAAAAGGGTTGTTGACGCAGAATGGCGTAAAGGAAATACTATGCTGCAAGAAAGTCAAAATAGATAAACCATTTATGTTAAACGCGAACAGAATTAAGGGATATTTTCCAGATTCCTACAGTGAAGAAGTTATGGAAGAAATTATCTGTCAGCTTTTGGAGCAATGGAAACAGCAGCGAGCAGGAGGTGGTGAGGGTGGAGAAAGAGAATCAGTTTAATTATTATTATGGTATAGAGGCAGAACAATTTGCTTTTTTCCGTATACCGAAAGCACTGATACAGGAAGCTAGATTCAAAGGATTGTCAACGGATGCAAAACTGCTGTATGGTCTTATGCTGGATAGAATGTCCTTATCCATGAAAAATGGATGGCTGGATGATCAAAATCGTGTATATATCATTTATACTTTGGAGAATGTCATGGCTGATCTGCAATGCGGAAAAGATAAAGGCGTTAAAATTCTGGCGGAATTGGATACTGTAAAGGGCATTGGCTTGATTGAAAGAAAAAAAAGAGGCTTGGGAAAACCAGCCATCATATATGTAAAAAACTTTATTACTTCAAAGCCTGCATTGTCTGCTTTAGAGGGACCAACTGCGGAAAACCAGAAGTCCAAAGATGAAAATAACAGAATGCCAGAAGTCGGAAAAACAGAAGTGATTAGTACGAAAAAACAGAACTCTGAAAGTCAGGAAACCAGAAGTCTGGACTTCGGAGAAAAAGATAGTATTTATACGGAGTTAAGTGAAATTTATAAGAGTCAGAATAATCCCATCAATCCATCAAAGGTTGATGGGATTATCTGCTTTATGGAAAAAATAAAGGAGAATATTGATTATGCTTATTATATGGAGCATGGCAATGTAAGAGAAAAGGAATTGGTAGAAGAACTGTATCAGCTTATTTGCGATATTGTGTGCGTAGAAAGGGAATATGTAACCATTGGAGGTGTACCATACCCTTATGCACTGGTGAAGGAAAAGTTTTTGAAAATCCGACAACCTCATATCGAGTATGTACTGGAAAGCATGAAAAAAATGACTGCGAAGATTGGCAATATTAGAGCTTATTTATTGACTACGCTTTATTATGCACCGACAACGATCAATTTTTACTATCAACAGGAAATGCAGAAGGATTTATATGGAAATGATTGATTGTTACCTTTGGACATAATGTCCAAAAGCTAAAGATATATAAATTTAGATGACAAAGGGAACTTCTGGACATTATGTCCAGAAGTTGGGGCAGAGTGGTCGGAAGTTGAAATGTGACTTTAGGACATAATGTCCAGAAGTAAAGGGAGTGAAAATGGTATGAAACAGAAAGAAAAAGAGGACGCAACAGTATATCATAATACAGAATTGCTGTTGAAACAGTATAGAGATGTTGTTTGGAGTTTGGAAGTTTCGGTAAATCGAATCAATCGAAATTTCTATCAGGAATATGGTAGGGATATCGAAGGTTTTCTGGAATTGACCTATGAAGCAGGACTTGACTTGAACGGTACAGAGATAGAATCGCAGACAAAAACCATTGCAAGAAGCAGAAATATGCTGCGTATGATTGACTGTTCTGTAGATTTGCTGAGAACAAAGCATAAAAATGGTGAACTGTACTATTGGATCTTGTATTATACATATCTCTCACCACAGGAAATGCAGAATATTGATGAAATCGTGGATAAACTTAGGGACTATATGAAGGATATTTCAAGAAGTACCTATTTCCGCAAGAAGAATGAAGCTGTCATGCAATTAGGGAGAGTTTTATGGGGATATACTTCCAGGGAGTGTATGGAATGTACTTGTTTTTTTGAAAAAACAAATAGATAAAATTCACTATAAAAGAGCAGAATTTTGTTATGCAAAAAGCTGCTATGATACTATATATCTATTTTAAGAGAATCATAATGTTAATGAGCAAATGATTTTATGTTAAAATAAATGTTATGTGATAACACTTTATGGAACGTAAAATAGAGAATACAATACTCAAATGGAAAAATAGCAGCAAAAGAATACCCTTGATTATTAAAGGTGTACGACAAATCGGAAAAATATATACTGCTCTTATAAGCAGCAAAAATACTATAAGAATACGGTTTACTTTAATATGGGAGACTCTCAAGAGCTTGTAAGTATATTTGAGAAAGATTTTGATATAGAACGTATTATTACAGAACTGTCTATTAGGAGTGGAGAAAGCATTTTCAAAAACGAAACTTTTATTATATTTGATGAAATACAGGCATGTGAAAGAGCGTTTCTTTCATTGAAGTATTTTTTCGAAAAAGCACCTGAATAACACGTTATTACAGCAGGAAGATTATTAGAAATAGCTTTAAACAGAGAAAAATACTCTTTTCCTGCTGGCAAGGTGGATATGGTTATGATGTATCCTGTGGATTTTGAAGAATTTCTATGGGCTTTAAATCAGCGTGATTTGGCTGATACAATATTTAAAATATATATGATGGATACAAGAATTTTGTGCTCCAAGTTTTCCATACCGGCAAAAATGATTCTAACTGAAACAAATGCCTTTGATGGCTTTAAGGGGGCATTAACTGAAAGTTATGTTGCTGCTGCGTTGAAAACAAATGGGTAGGATCTTTATTACTGGGAAGCAATTGGAAAAGCAGAACTGGATTTTGTGATTCAGTCTGCGGAAGGCGATATCATACCTGTGGAGGTAAAAGTAGCTGATAATGTAAGGGCAAAAAGTCTTGGTGTATTCATAAAAAAATATGGTATTCAAAAAGCAATCAGAATATCATCCATGAATTTTGGTTTCGAGAATAATATAAAGAGTGTCCCTTTATATGCGGCATTTGCTATCAACGAATGAAGATAAAAAGTTTTTGTACTACAGTGCAAAAACTTTTTATATTTTAATCGTTTTTGTATCGTAATACAAAATCTTGTCGTATGTGCTTTATGTCATTATAATGGAGATAAGTTAACGTTCACTTTTGGACATCATGTCCAGAAGTTCCTTTCAGAAAAAACAAATCAGGATTTTGCAAGGGGATAAGGGGGCAGGACTATGGCTTTTCCAAACATAAATCGCCAGCATATTCTAGATGCTTTGCGATATATCGATGAGAACGGGATATCGTCTCACAATCAAAGTATGAAATATGATTTAATTACGGATGATGGTAAGAAGTACCCAACGAAATATGTGGTTGCTGTGGCAGATCATCTGGCAAATGGCACAGAAATCTCAACAGAGGGGGTTCATGGAACAGATGCAAGATCGTTTTTGAAGAAACATGGATTTTGCATTGAGGCGAAACAGGAAAGATACGAGTTGATCGTTACGGCAAATGATGTTTCCTCTACGGATGAGAGATTTACTATGGACGATTTGACTATGGGGGATCACTACAAACCGCTGGATGTATTTTTTCAAAAAGCTAACGGTGAGATCATCAAACGCAATTATAGAAAGGGAGAAAAAAGAAACTCCAATCAGACCATGCCCCGTTTGGCTTGCCAGATTTTTGAAAAACAAATCGTGGCTTTATCTGTAGAAGAAAAAGAAAATTTTCCAATCTGCCAATATAAACCGACCCATGGGGTGTTTCGTGGTATTTATGACAGCCTAGAAGGTTTTCGTAAACAAAAGAAGACCTTGGAATATTTGACTTATCACTATGATAATGGCAGAAAGCTCATATTTTACTGTTGGAATATTTTTTCTACACTTCTCTTTGTACAGGAATGTTTGAAACGGTTTGGGGCGGAAGTGGACCGATTTGTTCTTTCCTACCGTGAAAAAGAGACGGGTGAGATAAATCCGCCACCGCCGCCACCACTTGAAACAGAAAAATACAGAAATCCATATTCCGAAATGCTCATGGAGTCGAAAAACATCATCTTCCGTGGGGCACCGGGCACTGGAAAGTCTTACCTTGCCAGAGAAATTGCTACTGATATCATCAGCAATGGTTATTTCGATGACTATACACAGCTTTCTGGTGAACAAAGGAAACAGGTGGAGTTTGTACAGTTTCATCCGAGCTATGATTATTCCGATTTTGTAGAGGGATTGCGTCCCCAGATTCATGAAGATGGAACAATGGGATTTGCTTTGTAGGATGGTATTTTCAAAAAATTTATCCAGCGCGCCAGAAAGAATTATGAGGACTCCCAAAAATCCAAAGAAACCATAGAAAAAGAAATTTCTGCTCAGGATGCCATGGAAAATTTCTTTTCGAGTGTGGAACTGGGCGTGGATTCGTTTGAAACCATCAATGGCAGTAAGTTTTTCATCACCAGTGTGGATGAAAGGTGCATCTATTTGTCTATTCCAGGAAATGTAACGGACAGGCTCGTTTTAAATACAGATGAAATCAGAAAAATGCTGGAGTCCGGTGAGGACTTTCAAAAGGTAAAGGATATTGCGAGCTTTTTTGGAAAACAGTTTGCTTCGCAGGCATATTCCTATGATTTTGCTATTTATAAAGCAATTAAGGAAACCAAAAATAAGACATCCAGAAAAATGGCAGAACAGGAAACGTTGAAAAAGTATATTTTTATCATTGACGAAATCAATCGAGGTGAAATTTCTAAAATATTTGGAGAATTGTTCTTTGCCATCGATCCAGGATATCGTGGTCGTGCTGGGGAAGTTTCTACACAGTATGCAAATCTGCACATGAACCCAGAAGAAAAGTTCTACGTTCCAGATAATGTATATATTATCGGTACTATGAATGATATTGATAGGTCTGTGGATAGCTTTGACTTTGCTATGCGGCGTAGATTTCGTTTTATCGAACTGAAGGCGGAGAACTGTCTGGAAATGCTGTCTGCTTTGGAAAATGAAGCGTTGGAAGAAGAAGCCATTCAGCGAATGACTGCGTTGAATCAGGAAATTGTAAATGTGGAAGAACTGAATGAGAATTATCAGATTGGTCCTGCCTATTTCCTGAAATTGAAACATCTGACGTTTGACCAGCTTTGGACGGACTATCTGCAGCCTCTTTTGCAGGATTATATCCAGGGGATGTATGACGAGAGGGCAATTATGAAACGCTTTGAACAGGCATACGGTTACAAAAAGAAGGACGGCGAGGATATTGATGCAGCAGTTACGCATGAAGGATAATACACAGCGCAGAAAAGAAGACTTCGCCCCAATTCCACTACTTACAGAGAAAATCGCCAATAAGACATTGAAACAGCTGGAACAGGAGGGGGTTTTTATTTTTCCTTCCTGTGTTGCGGAAGCGGAAGACATCACTGAAGATCAGATGGTTTTGCAGCGTATCAATGATTGTTTTCGTTCCGGTAATGTTATGGGTTTTCTTGGATATGGAAAAGAACGGTTGGTGTTAGAATCCCGTTTTTCAGTATCTGGTCAGGATGCTTTTCTTCAGTATTTGTTGGAGCGTGTGTTGGATTTTCCTAATGTTGTAAATCTGGATACAGATGCGGATCAGGAAAACAAACTGTTTCATTTGCTGTTGTTTTTTTTCCACAATATCTGAAAAAAGCCATGCGAAAAGGATTATACAAAACATATATCTGTAATCGGTATAATGACAGCCATGTGAAGGGCAGGCTGGATATAGCAAGACACATAAAAGAAAATACACCCTTTACAGGAAAAATTGCATACAGTCAAAGGGAGTATGCTTATGATAATATGCTGATGGAATTGGTGCGTCATACAATAGAATTTATCCGAAAAAAAGCTTTTGGCAAAAATCTGCTGGCGAAAGTTAAGGAAGAAGTGCGGATGGTCGTAGATGCAACACCACGGTATCAGCCCCACGAAAAACGAAAAGTCATTTCTGAGAATCAGCAGCATAGGATTCAGCATGCATACTACTATGAATATCGGGCGCTGCAGCATCTTTGTCTGTTGATCTTACAACATGAAAAGCACCAGATTGGCAGCGGTTCCCGTCAGATTTATGGTATCCTGTTTGATGGTGCATGGTTATGGGAAGAATATATCCATACACTCATAGGAGATATGTTCTACCATCCCAAAAATAAAAGCAGGAAGGGCACCCAAAGATTGTTTGCAGGTAATGTAGGTTTGATTTATCCTGATTTTATCAGCAAAGACAGGGAAAACAGGGTGATTGCCGATGCGAAATACAAACCCATTGAAAATATTGGCAATCAGGATTATTTACAGCTGTTGGCTTATCTGTTTCGATTTGACGCAAAGCAAGGATATTATCTGTATCCAGAAGAGGCAGAAGGTGAGAATAAAACACTATGGCTCAATCAGGGTACTACATATGAGGATAATGTGGAGCCGAGAAAAGATGTTATGGTGGTCAAGTGTGGGCTGAAAATTCCAGCAAATGAAGAGAATTATGAAGGGTTTGTGAGACAAATTGGGCTTTATGAACAGGAATTTTGTCAGGTGCTTTTTTCTATAGAGCCAAAACCATATACGCATATGGAAAGATAGCTTCTGGACATTATGTCCAGAAGTATTTCTGAAATGAAATTGGCACTACTTTGACACTTAATTGATACTGCCCTGACATTTACACGATATTTCTTATATGATAAGATACCAATATGGAAGTCTATCCAAACAACAAAATATATTTTTTATTCAAAGGTATTTGATTGTAAAAATCAGATGCCTTTTTTATATTCCATTTACAGGAGGTCAAAACATGAAAAAAGAGAAGAAGAAAAGATTTTCCATTGCTCAGGCAGGCTATCTACTTTTTTGCAGTAGTACCATGATGCTTTATATGGCGGAGCCTGTTTTTGCGGCAACTGTATGGGAAAAGGCTACGGAAATCATGAAAGATGTATATGGTCAAATCGTAGCCATATCCACCATAGCAGCGGTAGTAACGGCTGCGATAGCGCTTTTGATGATGAACTTTTCCAGAAGTGGCAGGACAGTGGACGAGTTCAGAGCCTGGTTAAAGCGTATCATCATTACATGGGCAATCATCAATGGTCTTGGGTTTATCATGGCTTATATCACACCATTTTTTGAAGGCGGTCAATGGAAGGCATAAGCAAAGACTAACTATTAAAAGTCAAGTCTCAAATAAAAGTTTTTGAATGAAATGCAGAAATGCACTTCAGATATATTTGTGGACTATAGTCAATAAAATAGACATGATTTTAAATATTTTTGGGGGGAACGGCTAGATTCCTTGCCGATCCCAGAATGTTGCTTCCATTTTATCTGGCGTCAAGTAGCCTAAAGAACTATGCGGTCTGCGAGAGTTATAGAAGCCTTCGATATATTGGAAGGCAGAGTGGTATAGATCACGATAGGTACGAAAATTACGCCTGTTGGTTTCTTCTTTTTTGAGATATTTGAAGAAACTTTCGCAGCAGGCGTTATCAAAAGGATATCCCTTTTTCGAGAAGGACTGGACAACATTCAGTTATCAAGCAGTTTTCGAAATGCAAATGCTGTGCACTGTGATCCTCTATCAGAGTGAAACATCAGTCCAGCTGGACAATTTCTGGAATGATATGCTTTCTGAAAGGTCTGGATGACCAGATTCGCATTGGGTTTGGATGATATATTCTAGGAGATAATTTTTCTGGAAAAAAGAACCATAATGATACAAAGGTAATACCACTTACCTCCGGCTTTGAGATATGTAAAATCACTTGTCCAGACTAAGTTGGGAGCTTTTTGATGAAAGTCTTGATGCAGGTAATCAGCATAACAACCAGACGACTCTTTTGGGCGAGAAATGGATTTTGGTTTTATTTTGGACATAGGTGGAAGGTGCATGGAACGTATCAGGTGGTACACTCGACCGACGCTGATGTAAATGCCATAGTCACGACCTAAGATATATGTGATTTTATAAGCACCGATGCGTTTATTGTAGTCAGAGTAAGTGAATCATTTGTTTGATGTTCTGATTCTCAATGGTTCTGGAAGAAGGCAGAGATTAAAAATGTTTGTAATAAGTGCTGCGGTTTACGTTGAGTACACGACAGAGGGTTTTGATATTGTGCTGGAATCGAAGCTTATGAATTGCTTCTAATTGTTGTTTGAGTGTGGCGTTAAGATGTTTAGGATGAGGTATTCTTCTTCGAGCTATGCATTTCTTTTCTGGAGTTCCTGAATCTGTTTAGCAGTCAGAATTTCATCATTAGATGTTACAACAGTGGAGTATTGCTTGAGCCATCTGGAAAGAGCAGTTTGAGAAACACCATACTCTTTGATCAGAGAAGCTTGTATTTTACCATTATGATAGAGCTTAACAAGAGTTCATTTGAAGTCCTCATTATAATAATTTTTTTTAGCCATAAAGATACCTCCTTTTGGTGTCTAGTATTATGGTACATCTATTTATAAATCATGTCCACTTATTTAATATAGATCCAAATTATTACTATCAGCAGAAAGTGCAGAAAGATATGTACGGAAAGGGCTAGGCATAACTTCTGGACATAATGTCCAAAAGCATAGGAAATATGAAAAGTAAAAAGAATAAAGATATATTTGTACTATAATTAATACAATTTACGTTGACACAATAAAACAATATATTACAATATAATTAAATATAATACAAAGTGATATTCTAAAAAGTGCAGAGTGTTTGTATAAAGGAGGAGTAAACGTATGAAAAAAATAAAATACTATGTTTTTCTCTTGGTAATTGCTTTCATATTTAATTCATGTAATTATGCTGAAAATGCTCAGAGTATTCCTATGGACAGTATTTCAAAGTATTATGATTATTTCGAAAATAATTATTATATATCTCTATTAATGAATAATCAGAATGAAGGAGAAGATTTTTCAGAAGAACAAATGATTGCTTTTGCGATAAGCCATTATTCGTCAACGAATGAGGATTATGATATGCAAAATGGTGTTCCAATCAATAGTATAGATGATATTGTAAGACAATACTTTAATAAGGAAGTATCAAATTATGAAAATAATTTGACGGTACTTTTAGATAATGGAAATGTGGCATCAAGGGGATTTTCTCCTTATCCTTATTCTTATATTTTAAAAGAAATAACAAAAAATAAAGATGGAAGTAAAACAGCAATTTTTTATGCTGTTGATAAAACAATAATGGAAAATATGACGGAAAAAGAATATAAAGAAAAGTTGTTTGCTGGTGATTTCCGGGATTTTGGAACAGTTGAACTTGTAGAATTCCAGTTTGTTGAAAAAATTGATGTGGATGGAGATTATTATCTTCAATTTTTGTCCTCCCAAATGCTTGGACAAGAAACAGGTCAAAGGGATGTTTTTCATATCGTTTAGTAATTGCTTGAGACTGGTATATGGTTTTCTGTTTTTTAGAGATATCTATATTAAAGAGTAGTAAAAGAAATTATTTATATTAAAATAATTGGGAATGCCCTATGAAAAGTAAAAAAAGATAATTGGAAAATCTATTATATCTATTAAGATAGGATAAACAAAAAACAGGTAATTTATTAAGTAATCAAATTAGATATTTTAAAGGCATCTGGTTGCGAATGAACAGGTCCAGTAAAAACGGACAATGACAAAAAGCCCCCTTATGTAGGATAATAGAACTACATAAGGGGGTCTCGCTATGTCCGGAAAAAAGGAATGAAAAAGTATCCAGCGGGGATACGAGAGGAAGTTGTATCACGAATCAGAGCAGGAGAAAGTCAGCGTGCTTTAAGTCAAGAGTATGGGATTAGTCGATGGGCAATTCACTGCTGGCTAAAAGAATCTGTCCTTCCAAAGACACGAGGGCGCAAACCTGCAAAAACACTGGCAGAATACAAGTATGAGAACAAACGACTAAAGATGGAAAATGAGCTATTGCGGGATTTTCTGCACTCCACAGAAAGGAAGTGAGACCAAGGGCAAAATATT